>JBFIIN010000014.1:0-18422 GCA_041601225.1 Oceanococcus sp. | reverse complement strand
CCGTCGGCGCTGTGAACAAGGCCTTGACCCGATACTCGCTGATGACCCGCCAGAAGGCTCCGGCGTCGGGCGTGCCGACCGGCTTGCCCTCATACATGACGGTTGTTGCTCCGAGCAACAGCGGGGCGTACACAATGTAGGAGTGCCCGACCACCCATCCGACGTCTGAGGCGGCCCAGAACACGTCGTCCGGCTGGATGTCGTAAACGGCGCGCATGGAGTACAGCATGGCCACCGCGTGGCCCCCGTTGTCGCGGACCACGCCCTTGGGTTTGCCCGTGGTGCCCGAGGTATAAAGAATATAGAGCGGGTCGGTGGCTGCGACGCTGACGCAGCTGACCGGCTGGGCCGTGGCTACCGCCGTCCGCCAGTCATGGTCCCGGGCCGGGTTGAGCGCGGCCTGACACTGCGGGCGCTGTAACACCAGGCAGGCTGACACCTTGTGCGCGGCGAGTCGCAGCGCTTCGTCGAGCAAGGGTTTATAGGCGACCACGCGGCCCGGCTCTATACCGCAGGAGGCGGTCATCACCAGTTTGGGCTGGGCGTCGTCTACGCGCTTGGCCAGCTCCGCCGCGGCGAATCCGCCGAACACCACCGAATGAATGGCGCCGATGCGCGCACAGGCGAGCATGGCGATGGCCGCTTCGGGAACCATCGGCATGTAAACGATGACCCGGTCCCCTTTGCAGACCCCGCGTTCAGTCAGCGCGCCCGCAACGCGGGCGACTTCATCGCGCAGTTCACGGTAAGTGAACTGTCGCTTGGTGCCGGTCACCGGGCTGTCGTAGATCAGCGCGGTCTGCTCAGCCCGGCCGGACTCGACGTGGCGGTCCAGCGCATTGAAACAGGTATTGAGGGCGCCACCGGCGTACCAGCGGTACAGGGGGGCGCGCGCGGCATCCAGCACCTGATCCCAGGGCCGGTCCCAATGCAGCGCCTGCGCTTGCTCGGCCCAGAATTCGGCGGGATGCGCCTGGGCGCGTTGGTAGCTCTGCTGATAGTTGCTCATCACGAGGTCCTTGGTAGCTCAGCGCAACTGGCTGCGCGCAAAATCGACGATATCGCGCCGTGCCTGAGCGGCTTCCGGCAGGATGCGGGTAAACAAGGGAAAGGCGTGGGGCATCACGGGCCAGACATCAACGCGGCAATCCACGCCCGCGGCGCGCGCGTGATCGGCCATGATCAGCGTGTCGTCCAGCAGGATTTCGGTATCGCCCACCAGGAAGAACAGGGGGGGGAAATCCGTGCAATCGGCGTAGATCGGCGAAAGCTCGGGGTTGGTGGCATCGGCGTCGCCGATGTAGTGGTGGGCGAGATTGGTGAAGGCATGCAGAGGGAGCAGGGGATCGCGGCGAAAGTTCAGCACCCGCGACAACGGCGCATGCACGCGGGCGAGTTCGGTGACCGCCGAAATCGGTATTGCGCAGGCCGGCTGGGGCAAGCCGTGACGGCGGATGTGCTGCAGCAGGCCGAGGCACAGGTTGGCGCCGGCGGACTCGCCCATCAAAACGATGCGCTCGGGGGCGAAACCGGCTTCCAGCACGCCGCGATAAGCCCGCTCGCAATCATCCAGGGCAGCGGGAAAGCGGTGCATGGGCGCTAGCCGATAGTCGGGCATATAGCCCACGGCATCTAGGTCGACACAGACGTCACCCAGAAATTCCAGATGCGTGAGCGGCACCGCCGGAATCATGAATCCGCCGCCATGCAGGTACAGGACCAGCGTCTTCTGGGTGTGTGAAAAATCCCCCATGATCGGTCCCGGGACCCCGTTGGTGTAGCGGTGGTAATCGACTGACAGGCCGTCGACCACCGGCTTGAGCTGGCCGGCCAGCCGAATTTGATTGCGGATCAGGCGAAAGCTGGAGACGCCGGCGAACAGGCGAATCAGGGGTTTGAGACCCCATTTGAGTAATTTGACGATCACCCGGCTGCGCCGGCTGATCGCCACCGATTTCAAGGCATAGGGTTTTTGCAGTGACAGTGACACGGAGCTTCCAGGGCGGGCGGCTGAGGGCGGAATACAGGCGGTACAAATGTATCGCGCCAGAGCGGCGGCACCTCGTCCGAACAGGCGAGTCGCCCGAGCGTGATCCGCCCCGGAGCGTGGGCTGGCGCTGTGCGACCGGGTGCGCCGCACGCGGCGGCCACAGTTGGTCGCGATGCGTGGGGCGCGCGCTCGCGATCACCTCGGCCCCGCGCTTGGGCTGCGCCCCGGTGATCAGCGGGCCTCAGGGGGCTCGCTAGCCCGTCGTCGGCTCCGCATCGCCACGCTGGGCACTTTCAAAGGCCAGATAGCCTTCCAAAACCAGTTCGTGGGTGCGATTGATGTCCGCGGCGATGTCGTCCGTCAGCACCTCCAGACCCTGCAGAATCTCCTGAGCCTCCTGAAACCCCTGCTCAAATCCGGCCCGAATGGTGGCCATGAAATTTTCCAGGACGGTGGCTTCGTCTTCACCGGCATGCTGCTCCTTATAGGCTTCAAAAAAGCCGGTGGACAGAGACACGATGCGCTGTGCGGTGGCTTCGGCGCTGTTGTCCTGGCTCAGCGCATTCTCAATCGCGTTGTCACCGAAGTCAGCCTGCAACAGCTCATTGAGGCTTTCAACGGCCGATTTGAAGAGCAGCGCCAGGGGCTCATTCCCGGCCTCGATTGAGGCCGCCATAGAGGTCTGCACCACCGCTGAGTTGAAATTGGCCCGCTCGCGTGCGCGGTCCGACGCCGCCGACGCGTTAGAGCCCAGCTTGCCGAGTTCGGCGCGGGGCTGGATATGCGCGGCAGAATTCAGGTTGTTGCTCAGGTCCATGATGCGCTCCAGGTTGCGGCGGGTGACGGACACCGCCATCCGGGTTATCGGCCGCGCATGTGGCAGCTTGAGCTACATCCGGAAGATGCCGTAGCTGGGGTCCTTGATCGGCGCATTCAGGGCGGCCGAAATGGATATTCCCAGGGCGTTGCGGGTATCCACCGGGTCAAGGATGCCGTCATCCCAGATTTCCGAGGTCGACCAGGAGGCGCTGGATTTGCGCCTGAAATCGGCCAGTACCGGCTCGCGAATTTCCGCGATTTCGGCCGCACTCAAGGTCTTGCCCTGCTTGGCCAATTGGCGGATTTTCACATCGGCCAACACGTTAGCCGCTTGTTCGGCGCCCATCACAGAAATCTGATGCTGAGGCCAGGTGTAGAGGAAACGCGAGTCGAAGGCGCGGCCGCTCATGCCGTAGTTCCCGGCGCCAAAGGAGCCGTGACACATCACCGTGAACTTCGGCACCTCGCAGCCCGACACCGCCATGATCATCTTGGCGCCGTCCTTGGTGATGCCGCGCCGTTCGTACTCCCGGCCGACCATATAGCCGGTGATGTTCTGCAAAAACACGATCGGCGTGCGGTTTTGATTGCACAACTCGATGAAGTGCGTGCCCTTGAGCGCCGAATCATTAAACAGCACGCCGTTGTTGCCGATGATGCCGATCTTGTAGCCCCACAAGTGGGCATAGCCGCAGATCAGGGTGGTGCCGTAGGCGGCCTGATATTCATGAAAGCGTGAGCCATCGACCATGCGCGCAATCACTTCGCGGATATCAAACTGCTGCTTGATGTCCTGCGGTAGCACGCCGTACAGCTCGCTCGGGTCGTAGTAGGGATCCTCGGGCTCCTGCCATTCGATGCGGGTCTTGTCCGGGGTTTTGAACTGCGCAACCACATCGCGGGCGATCGCGATGGCTTCGTCCTCACTGGAGGCCGGATAATCGGCCACGCCGGAGACCTGGGTGTGCATGTCGCAGCCACCCAGCTCATCCACCGTGTTCTCTTCGCCGGTCGCGGCCTTGACCAGCGGCGGTCCGGCCAGAAAGATTGCGCCGGTGCCGCGCACAATGACGCTGTAATCCGACAGGCCGGGCACGTAGGCGCCGCCCGCGGTGCAGTGACCGAGCACCACTGAGATCTGCTGCACGCCCATCTTCGAGAGGATGGACTGGTTGCGAAAAATCCGGCCCGCGTAGTATTTGTCGGCGAAAATTTCGGCTTGTTCGGGCAAAAAGCCGCCGGCTGAATCGCAGAGATGCACCACCGGCAGCCGGTTCTCGATGGCGATATCCAGGGCGCGGACGATTTTCTTGATGGTCAGCGGATACCAGGCCCCGCCTTTGACGCTGGCGTCGCCGGCATTGATCACCACTTCGCGACCCGAGACCACGCCGATGCCGGTGATGACCCCGGCCCCCGGCACGCTGCCATCATATTTTTCATTGGCCGCCAGGCTGGAAAATTCCAGAAACGGCGTGCCGGGATCCAGCAGCCGATCCAGCCGCTCACGGGTCAGCAGCTTGTTCTGTTTGCGCAGCCGCTCGATGTCGCGTTGCGGGCGGTCATGGCGGGTCGCGTGCTGGCGTTCGCGCAGAGCCTGGGCCAGGCCCTGGTTGTGGCGGAAATTGGCCTGGAAATCTGGCGCGCTGGTGTTGAGCTTTGAGGCGATACGTTTCATTCGACCACGGCCTCCGGTTCCAGGGTGACGAGCACGGCATCCTTGTCGAAGGTCTGTCCGGGCGCCACGGCAACTTCCGCGATGACGCCATCGCGTGGCGCGACGATGGTGGTTTCCATTTTCATGCTCTCCATGACCAGCAGGGTTTCGCCCTTGCTCACATGCTGGCCCGTGCTCACGGCCAGCGAAATCAAGCTGCCCGGCATGGTGGCCTTGATGCTGTCGGCCGTGCTGCCTTCGGCCATCTGCGCCAGCCGCTGCAGGGCGTGCTCGAAACGCAGGTGGTAGGTTTCGCCGTCCAGGTGGATGTAGGTGTCGTCACCCGTGGTGGCGATGGCCAGATGATCCACGGCGTGGCCGCTATGCAGCACCCAGTCGCCGGCTTCACCGGGCAGCAATTTGATCGACAGCTCCTGGCCGTCGATATGCAGGCGATAGCCCTCGCGGCTGCGCGACAAGCCGATGTCATGCGCCTCCTCGCCCAGTAGAAATGCGTGTCTCATAGCCCGTGACCTTTAGGTTTCGTCATGTTAGTTCCGCCAGCTGCCCATGGCCGCGTGCATGGCCGGAACCGTGTCGGCCACATCGCGCAGGGGGCGGTTGAGCAGGGCCGCGGCCCCCAGCAGCTTGTTGCGGGTGGTCTCATCCAGGTCCGGTTCGGCCGCTATCTCTGGGTGCTGATCGAGAAAGCCGGTGTGCACATCCCCGGCCACAAAGGCGGGGTGAGTCAGCAGGCGGCGCAGAAAGCCGGTATTGGTTTTGCAACCCAGCAGGACCAGCGAACGCAGGGCCTGTTCGGCGCGCGCGCAGGCTTCGGCGCGATCCGCGCCATGCACGATGAGCTTGGCCAACATGGGGTCGAAGGCAGCCGTAACGGCCTGGCCCTCGGCAATCCCCGCGTCGACCCGAATGCCGGGGCCGCCAGGCGGCTGCCAGCGCAGCACCGGTCCGGTGGTGGGGGTGAATCCTGCCGCCGCGTCCTCGGCATAGATGCGGAATTCCAGGGCATGGCCCCGGGTGTGTATATCGTCCTGGGCAAAGCCCAAGGGCTCGCCGGCGGCGATGCGCAGTTGCTGCACCACCAGGTCGCAGCCGGTGATTTCCTCGGTCACAGGATGCTCGACCTGCAGCCGGGTATTCATTTCCAGGAAATAGAACTCGCCCTGGCCATAAATGAATTCCACTGTGCCGGCATTGATGTAGCCCGCCTTGCGGGCGATACCGGCGGCAGTTTCGCTGATCTGCTGGCGCTCGGCATCGCTCAGGGCAGGTGAGGGTGTTTCCTCGACGATTTTTTGAAAGCGCCGCTGCACCGAACACTCCCGCTCGAACAGGTGCACCACATTGCCCTGTGTGTCGCCCAAGACCTGGACCTCAATATGGCGCGGATTTTCGATATAGCGTTCGACATACAGCCGGCCATCGCCGAAATAGCGCTGGCCTTCGCTGCGCGCGCGTTCTATCTCGTCATCGAGTTGCGCCAGATCACGGACGATGCGCATGCCCTTGCCGCCGCCGCCGGCGGCTGGCTTGATCAGCAGTGGGGTGCCGACTGCGCGGGCACGTTCGTTAAAGCTCGTTGGATCGTCGTCCTCGATGGCCGAGGGCGCGACCGGGAAGCCGGCCTGCTCGACAAAGGCGCGCGCCCGCACTTTGTCGCCCATCAAGTCGATTTGCTCCGGGCTGGGGCCGACGAAGGCGATGCCGGCTTCGCGTACGGCGCGGGCGAAGGCGGTGTTTTCCGACAGAAAGCCATAGCCAGGATGGATGGCGCCGGCGCCGGATGCTTTGGCCACCCGCAGGATTTGTTCCGCATCCAGGTAGGCGGCCACAGGAGTGTCGCCGGTGATTTCCAGGGCCTTGTTGGCCAGCGCGACCGCGGGCGATTTGGCGTCGGCAGCGTGGTAAACCACGAGGCCTTCCAGTCCCAGCGCCAGTACGCTGCGCAGCACCCGGACCGCGATTTCGCCGCGGTTGGCGACCAGCACGGAGGCAAAAGGCCAACGCGCGGTATTCGGGGAATTATTCATGGGCTTTATCGTTCATTTATGAGTTCAGGGCGGGTTCAAGTCGCGGCTGGGTTGGCGGGTAGCCGCTCTTCCAGGCGCTTGGCGATGCGGGCCAGGCGCCGGGTTTCGCGGCCCAGATCATTGGGGTCCGGGCGCCCAACACCATCGCAGAGCACGCCGGTGAGTTGCTCGGCAATGCTGTCGATATCCAGCGCGCCGTGGCCGCAAAGATAGGCCCAGGCGTGATGTTCTATGCCGCCATAGACCAGATCGCGGAGCAAATTCAGGGGTAAATCCGCGCGAAACTCGCCGCTGGCCGCGCCGTCGCGCAAGACATCCACCAGGAAATCCGTATAGCGGCGATTCAGGGCGTACACATGGGAGTTGGGGTAGGCGGAATCGCCGCGGAATTCGCGAAACATCAAACGGCACAGGGCGGGGTGCTCTTGAACCGAGCGCAAATGTCGCCAGATCAGCAGGCGCAGGCGGGCGCGGGCGCCGCTGACACCGGCCAAATCACGCGCATAGTCGCCGAACATCTGCGCATACCAATGTTCGAGCACACTCAGCAGCAAGCCCCGTTTGCTGTCGAAATATTTGTAGACCGTGCCCTCAACGACCCCGATGGCGGTGGCGATATCCACCATGGCGGTGCCGTCATAGCCGCGTTCACAGAAGAGTTCGCGCGCGGCGTTCAGAATCTCCTCGCTACGGCGTTCGCGGGCGCTGGAATTCACTTCAGCGACCGGTCCACTGCGGCGCGCGTTTTTCCTGAAATGCAGCCAGACCCTCGGCGGCATCCTGGGTGCTGGACATGACCGGCACCATGGTCTGGGCGTATTCCAGGGCGTCGCGCAGGCTCATATCGCGCATGGCATTAAAGGCCTGCTTGCCGAGCCGGATCGAGGTCGGTGATTTGTCGGTGACCCGGGCCAGGAACCAGTCGAGTTTTTCGTCCAGTTCGGCGCGTGGCACCACGTAATTGAAGAGCCCCCACTCCAGGCCTTCCGCGGCCGAGAATTGCTCGCCGGTGATGCACATCTCCTGCAATTTGCGGGCCGGTAGCAAACGCATCATCGCCGGCAGGATCATCATCGGGGTGAGGCCGATCTTGGATTCTGGCGTGCCGATGCGGATGTCATCCGCGGCCACGGCCATATCGCAGGAGCACAGCAGGCCGAAGCCGCCGGCCATCACATGCCCATTGACCCGCGCAATGATGGGCAGCTGGCAGGCCTGCATTTGCTTGAACAGATCGACGATGTAGTGGCGGGGATGCGCAAAATCCACATCGAAGGCGAAGCCTTTCACGCCTTTGGCCAGATCGGCGCCGGCGCAAAAGGCTTTTTCGCCTATGCCGGTGAGCACGATGGCCCGGCAATCGGGGTGCTGTTCGGCCGCGCTGATGCCGCTGGCGATGTCCGCCACGACCCCGGCGTTGATCGCATTGCGGCGCGCCTCGCGGTTGATGGTGATCCATTGCACGGCGCCGCGGCGCTCGACTAGTACCTCGCTGGTCATGCTTTACTCGCTTTGTGAGTCATACTCACTTTGACACGGTCATTTGTGCAATTGCCAATAGTTCGGCAATCATGCGTTGTTTCTGGGCATTATTGAGAATTGTCGTGAGTCATCCTCACCCATTCGTGTGAGGGGTCCAGGCTGTGCCAGTGATACTGTGCGGCTGGGCGTGTTTGGGAGCGGTGAACGATGACGATGAGCGGACGTGTTGCGCTATTAACGGGCGCGGCGGGCAATCTGGGTCAGGCTGTGGCGCAAGCCTTCGCCGCGCAGGGCGCGCGCTTGGTCTTGCTGGATCTGGACGCCGAAAAAGTGTGCGCGCGCAATACGCAGCTGAGCACTGAATTTTTGCCCTTGGGAGCGGATCTCACGGATGCCGCCGCCGTGTTGGCCGCAGTTTCACAGGCGCAGGCACATTTCGGCCGTATAGATGCTGTATGCAACATCGCCGGCGGTTTTGCGATGGGCCCGGCCGTGCATGAAACGCCCATGGCGGATTGGCAACGCATGCTGGATCTGAATGTCGGCACCATGCTGAATACCGTGCAGGCCGTCACCCCGCTGATGCTGGCCGCCGGCGCGGGTCAAATCGTGAATGTCGGTGCTTATGCGGCTCAGTCAGGCGTCGGGCAGATGGGCGCCTATTGCGCGTCCAAAAGCGCCGTCATGCGCTTGACCGAGAGCATGGCCGAGGAGCTGCGCGCGCAGGGCATCAATGTGAATTGCGTCTTGCCGACGATCATCGATACCCCACCGAATCGCGCGGCCATGCCCGACGCCGACCCTGCAGACTGGGTGTCGCCAGACGATCTCGCCCAGGTCATCTTGTTCCTGTGTTCGCCTGCTGCGCGGGCGGTACATGGCGCCTGTCTGCCGGTGCGCGGTCTGAGTTGATGCAGATTTTTGCTGGCGATGAATTGGCCGCCCTGGCGCAGGCTGGTCCGGCAGCTGCCGCGGAGTTCTCGCCTTTGGGTGAAAGCTCCTGCCTGGGTGTCGATTTGCAGATGGCCGAAAACCTGCCGGGTCGCTGGCTGCGGGCCCTGGTCTGCCCGGTCATCGGCGTCGGTGACGCGCAAAGTCCCGGGGCCGCGGACTGTGACTGCATCGTCGCGGATGAGGCGGCGGCCCAGCAGCTCGCAGCCCAGATCGCTAAGAACCCGGTGGCGGCCACGGTCTTTGCTCGCCTTTTGCGGGTCACCGAAAACATGCCCTTGAGCGATGCGCTGGAGGTGGAGTCTCTGGCCTATGCCAGCTTGCAAGCCGGTGCCGAGTATGCGGCGTGGCTGGCTGCCAACCAGGCCGAGGCCCCCGCGCAGCCTGGCGATGAGGGGCCGGCGGTGCTCATGACGCGTGAAGCTGAGGTGCTCCGGCTGGAGCTGAACCGGGCCTCAAATCGCAATGCCATGTCCGTGGAAATGCGCGATGCGCTGGTGGAGAGCCTGGCTCTGGTCATAGCTGACCCCGATATTGCCCAGGTTGATATCCGTGGCCGCGGCCCGCATTTTTCCACCGGGGGTGACTTGACGGAATTCGGCAGCGTGCCTGATCCGGCTATTGGCCATCTGGTCCGGGCGCTGTCCGTGCCCGGGCGGTTCCTGGCGCAGTGCGCGTCGCGCGTGCAGGTTTATGTACACGGCGCTTGCGTGGGTTCGGGCATAGAATTTCCGGCGTTTGCCGCGCGTATATGCGCAGCGCCAGACAGCTTTTTTCAGTTGCCCGAAGTCGGCATGGGTCTGATTCCTGGCGCTGGTGGTTGTATCAGTATCGCGCGCCGCATTGGGCGCCAGCGGCTGGCCTGGATGGGATTGAGCGGGCAGCGTATTGACGCCCAACGGGCCTTGGAGTGGGGGCTGGTCGATGCACTTGCCGCCTGACTATTTTTGTTGATTAGTGAATTGGAACAACGATGAGTGCGACAGATAACGTGGGTGTGATGCAGGCTTTCAGCGGCCTGTCGACCACCGAAATGGAAATCCTCCATCAGGCCGACCGCTTTGCCCAGGCCGAGCTCTATCCGCTGGCGCAGCGCATGGATGACGAAGAATGGTGGCCCGACACGGCATTTCCGAAGATCGGCGCAACCGGCTATTTCGGCATCACCGCACCTGAAGCCTACGGCGGATCAGATCTGGACCTGATGACCAGTGGCTTGATCTTGCAGGCTTTTTCACGCTGGAATCATGCCCTGGGCCTGGCCTGGGTGGCGCACGAGAATCTGTGCCTGCACAACATCCTGCGCAATGCCAACGACGAGCAAAAGCAGCGTTTCATCCCGGGCTTGTGTTCCGGTGAACTGATCGGTGCCCTGGGTTTGACCGAGCCCGGCGCGGGGTCCGACGCTTTGGGTTCGATGCGCACGACGGCTCGTCTGGATGGCGATCACTATGTGCTCAATGGCACCAAGATCTACATCACCAATGGGCCGGTGGCCGACGTATTGCTGGTCTACGCCAAAACCGACCGGGACAAGGGTGCGCAAGGCATTTCCGCATTCATCATTGAGAAGGACTTTCCCGGCTTCAAGGTGGCGCAGAAGTTGGTGAAGATGGGGTTTCGTGGCAGCCAGACTGCCGAACTGGTGTTTGAGAATTGTCGGGTGCCCGCCGCCAACCTGGTCGGTGAAGTGGATCGCGGGGTCAAGGTCGTGATGAGCGGTCTGGATCTGGAGCGGGCCATGATTTCACCGATTTGCTTGGGAATCGCCGAGCGGGCGTTGCAGTTGTCGATGGACTATGCCCGCCAGCGTCAGCAGTTCGGTCAGCCCATTTCCAATTTCCAGCTGATTCGCGGCAAATTGGCGGACATGTTTGTGTGGGTGGAATCCATGCGCCTGTTTACCTACCAGACCTTGCGTGCTGCCAATACCCTGGACGAGCAGGGTGGTGGGCGTGGTGATATCCACAAGCTCACCGCAGCTTCGGTGATGTATACCGCCGAAACCATGAACAAGGTGCTCAACGAAGCTGTGCAGATTCATGGTGGCACCGGCTATATCTGGGAATCCGAAATCAACCGGCTCTATCGCTCGATCAAGTTGCTGGAGATCGGTGCGGGTACGACTGAGGTACGCAAGATCATTATCAGTGACGAGATGCTGCGGGCTTGAGGGGTGGCATTGCGACTCCCCGACTGTCATTGCGAGCAACGCGAAGCAATCTCCCACGCCGAATATTCCCCCAAATAAACACAATCTGGAACCGACAAACGCATGGCTGAGCAACTGAGTGACCTCCAGGCCCTCTGGGCCGCACCAACCGCTTACCGGGATGGCCTGTTCGCCGGCCAGGTGGCGCTGGTCTCCGGCGGAGGGAGCGGGATCGGTCAGGCCGTGGCGGTCTTGTTCGCCCGGCTGGGCGCGGCGGTCGCAATCTGCGGGCGCACGCCTGAGAAGCTCGACGCGGTGGCGGAATTCATTGCGGGCCAGGGCGGCAAGGTGCTGGCCGTGCCGACCAATGTGCGTGAGCCCGAGCAGGTCGATGCGCTCTATGCCCGCATCACCCAGGAGCTGGGCGGGGTTGATCTGGTGGTCAACAACGCCGGTGGCCAGTTTGCCCAGAATGCCATCGACTTCTCCGACAAGGGCTGGCGGGCGGTCATCGACAACAACCTCAATGGCACCTGGTTCATGATGCAGCGCGCCGCGCGCCATTTTCGCGATGCCGGCAAGCCGGGGTCCATCGTGAATGTCGTGGTGGTGACCGAGCGCGGCATGCCCGGCGTGGCGCATACCTGTGCTTCACGGGCGGGGGTTATCGGGGTGACCAATACCGTGGCGGTGGAATGGGCCCCGCTCAATATTCGGGTGAACTGTGTCGCGCCAGGCCTGACGGCCACCAAGGGGCTGGAGGTCTATCCACCCGAGGCGGTCAAGGAGTTCCCGCTGGCCAATGCCATGCGTCGGCCTGGCACGGCGCTGGAAATCGCCGAAGCCTGCCTCTACCTGAGCGCCCCGGCCGCCAGCTTCATTACCGGGGAGGTTCTGACCGTCGACGGCGGCGGTCGCCTGTGGGGCGAACTGTGGACCGCCGGTCGCCCGGATTACTACCGGTAGCCGATGCCCACGGAAATACCGCCCATGACGCTGGGCACGCTGATCGCATTGGCCAGGGCGCTGACAAAGGGCGGCGCGCTGTCGCGGCTGACATCTTCATTCAATTGAAGATTTTTACTGACCGCCTGCGGCGTGAAGTCGGCGGCCAGGGCGGCCGACACGCAAAGCAGGGTGCCGGCCAACACGGCGAGCGGGTTGACCCAACGCAGCCAGCGCGAAGCTTCCAGCTGGTCGCAGGCCGAATTTTTCATTGTATTTGACATGGTGTGCTCCAGTAGCTAAGGCGAGCTACTTAATAAGGTGAGTGCATTATTAAGGTGAAAGCCTTAAATGTCAAGCGCAGCTGTCGTGACAGCGGGCGCTGCATCTGCCACCCTTTAAGTCCAACGCCTTAGAATCGCAAAAGCGGCGGGGCTCTGTTTCGACAGATCAGTGCGAGGAAGACAGCAGCATGGCGGAGGATTCACGCGCCGCGCGCAGCGAGGCAACGCGACGCAAGATTGTGCAGGTGGCGGAGCGCTTGTTTGCCGAACGTGGTATCGAAGGGGTATCGCTGAACGATATCAACAAGGCCGCGGGTCAGCGCAACAAGAATGCGACCCACTATCATTTCGGAAGCAAGGAAGGCCTGTTACAGGCGATTCTGGACAAGCATGAGCCAGAGATTGCAGCAGCGCGGGAAGGCATCCTTGATGAACTGGAGGCCCGCGGTGATTTCAGCCTGCGGGAGGTCGTCGAGGCCATGGTCTGGCCGCTGGCCGACAAGCTGCGCGACCCCGATGGTGGTCGCTATTTTCTGCGCTTCAGCGCACAGTTGGTGGTGCCGCATACCCTGGATGCCATGCAGGTCGCCAAGTCCGGTTTTCAGTTCGGGTCGGTTCAGCGCCTGGCGGACATGATGAATCGCGGCGCGATGATGGTGCCTGCGCCGGTCAGCATCCATCGGGGCATCCTGGTCGGCGTGACCCTGGTCCACGGTCTGGCTGAACACGCGCGCTTGCTCACCGCGCAGGGCATCACCAACGGAGATGCGCTGACCGACGTATTCGTGACCAACCTGGTGGATTGCCTGACTGCGATGTTGTCCACGCCCCTGTCGAGCGCCACCGAACGCAAGCTGGCCGCAGCAAGCTCGGCCTGAACTTCGGGGCGTGGTCCGCCGGTCTGCTAGTCGCGCTGGGCCAGACGCAGAGGTTCACGCGTGGCCAGCAGCGGATCGCCGGTCGGCAGCTTTCCCCAGCGCGCCGCACTGCCACGCGCATCGACGTGGAGGAACGGGCCGTGATGCGAATTGCTGCGATAGACGCCCAAGCCGCCCTCATGGACGTGGCCCGCGCGGCTGATGTGTTCCGCCACACCATATAGCCAGTGCACATCGGCCAGATCGCTGACGCCGTCACCATTGAGGTCATCCATGATCCCGTCCCGCGGTGACTCATCAATGAAGACGTCCGCTGCTCCGCCATAGATATGCTGGCTGAAAGGCACGTTATTCAAGCTGGCATTGTAGGCGGGCGTGCGAAACCCGCTCATCACGTGGAATGTCTCGGCGGGGTAACCGTGTTCATTCACGGCCTCCAGCAGGCGTTCGAGCTTGACAAGCAGATCAGTGCGCAAGGCCAGATACTTGGGAAAACTCGCATCCTGCTTACACACGAACTGACCGAGCGTGAAGTGCGGCGAGAGCCGAATCTCCGCCATGTCTGCCGTCATCTCCACGAAGCCGGCCGGCTCGCGATAGGAGGCCCGGTGCTGGCGCCCGGTCGGGTAATCACCAACCCGGTAGCCATTGAGCCGACCGTTGCTGACTTCGCTGGCACGGCGCATCACTAGCAAATTCAGAACCTGAGATTTGTCACTGTCTGAGGAACCCGCGTGCAGACGGTAAAGACCGGGCTGGGCCGGTGCCCGCCATTGCCAGTGTCCGGCGTCCCGCGGCGTGAGGTACGGGCTGGCAGGGCCCGTGAACTGGAGCGCGTGCGCGGCGGCAGCCCGCAGGTCCAGGACTTGCCCCGGCAGGACAAAGTGCGCAAATACCCGGTAGGGGATCAGTTCATCATCGACACTCAATCCCAGTTCGGCCGTCTGACTCTGATAAGCCTGTGTCGCAAGCGGCAGCCACATCAACGCGGCCAGCATGATTTTCCCGAGCTGCCAGCCACTGGGGCGTCGAGGGGAATTCATTGAGCGCGCGCAGCAGGCGTCCATCCAAATCGTAGACGTCGTCACGAAAATTCAGTTCTCCGGTCGCATCGATCCAGGCGGTCCAGTACATGAGATGTACCGGCATCGCCCGCGCGAGCTCGATATCCAGTCTTTCGCCAGATTCCAGAGCACGTTCGACATTCTGGAGCCCGGAGTCGCCTTGCCGCAAGAGTAGAATTTCCGCAAGTTTGCTGGGGCGCTCAATCCGGATGCAGCCGGAGCTGAAGGCGCGTTCGGTTTTTGAGAACAGCTCCGGGTTGGCCGTATCGTGGATATAGACCGAGAAATCATTGGCAAACAGGAACTTGATCTGCCCCAGGGCATTGCGTTCGCCGGGATCTTGACGCAGGTAGTAGTTGAAGTCGCTACGCTGCATGTTGGCCCAGTCGACCGTGCTGGGGTCGACAATTTCGGCGTCCTGCTCCCAGCCGGTTTTCAACACAAAACCATTCTCACTCAGATAGTTAGGATCGGCCTTGATCTTGGGCAGCAGGTCGCGCAGGGCGATCCGGCGCGGTACATACCAGTAGGGATTGACCACCATCCGCTGGACCTGACTGCTGAGCAGTGGTGTCTGGCGGTAACGCTTGCCAACCACGACCTTGCTGCTGAACGTGGTCTGACCCTGCTCGCGAAACTCCAGTTGGTAGCCCGCAACATTGACCCGGATATGCGCAGCGCCCAGATCGCGCGGCAGCCAGCGCCAACGTTCCAGATTGGCGACGATAATGGCCACTTCATCCAGGGGATTGCGATTCAATGCGCGCACCGTGCGCGGGCCAATCAAACCTTCGGCTTCGATGCCGTTACGGGCCTGGAAGGCTTGCACGGCCGCGCGCAATTCGTCACTGTAAAAACTGGTTGGCGGCCCGGCGTAGTCGCCTGTTTCTTGCAGGCGCCGCGCCACCGAGCTGATCCGCGGTCCGCTCACGCCCACCTGCAGGGGGATACCTTCGGCGACGACCGATTGGGACGAAAACTCGCGGCCGTGATCTTCCAGGGCCCGCACGAGATCCCAGTATTCCGGTGCGTGGGGCAGCAGTTTTTCGAGGACGCGTGAGGGCGACGGGGTGGCCTGATTCCCGATCAACAGCTCGACCGGGTCGATTTCCTGTGCCGCGCGGGTCCATAAGGGGCTCACTGAATCCGGCGCCAATTGGCCGCCTTGATAATCCTGGGCGAGGCGTATGAAGGCCTGGGAAAGCAGCAGTTCGACTTCGACCAGCTTGGCGGCAGTGCCGCTATCCAGCGCCTTGACAATCGTGTTCGCGTGGTAGTTTTCGGGGTGCAGGCCGTGACGCCAGCTTTGTTGAATGTGGTTGAGCAGATCCATGCCGGCCGGGTTAAGACCCTGGGAATCCAGCCAGATGGGTTGATACAGGGTCGCAAGATAGACACGATACAAATCGCGCGATTGCTGCAGGTCATGGCCAGCCGGTGCGCCATCGCCTTGCAGGCGAACCAGCTCGGCGCGGATCTGGCCAGGATCCGGGCTCACCGCGTTCTGTGCGGAGGCCGTTGTGGCGATCAGTCCCAAGACAAGGGTGAGCGCGGCGGCGTGGCGTACGCGGTGATGGGTCTGGCGATTGTTCGAGATTTTGGGTTTGGCGGTCACGGCGGAAGACTCCCGGCTTCACTGCTTATGTGAGGTATGGCGGCAAGTGTTCGGGGGGTACCGTCAATTTTTTGTCACCGCTCAGCGCCGCCCTGCGGGCAGATGCGGCATCATTTGCCGTCATGCGCAGGTGTCGTGGCAATCGGGAGTTCGGATGGCGGGCTGGCAATACGGTTTGGTGATTTCGCTTCTGGTGTTGGCGGTGCTGACTTTTGTCGGCACCTTGGTCAGGACCAATCCATACGGTCGCCACATGGCGCAGGGGCAGCGCTGGACCATGCCGGCGCGGCCGGCCTGGCTCCTCTTCGAATCACCGCAATGGTGGGCTTTCGCCGTGACCTTCTGGCTGGTTGCCGAGAACCCCGCGGCGCCCGCCATCCTGCTGTTTGTGCTCTGGCAAGGACATTACAGCTATCGCGCGATCATTTATCCGCTGCGCCTGCGCAATCGGCATCAGCGCTTTCCGCTCAGCGGCGTGGTCTTCGGATTTGCTTTCAATACGGTCAATGGTTTTGTGAACGGCTTTGCCGTCGCCACGGCCGCGCATCTCGCGGAGGTCGCGTGGTTGAGTGATCCGCGTCTGCTGGCTGGCCTGCTCATCGCGGCGACCGGCTGGTGGATCAATTTTCGCGCCGATTCGATACTCATCAGCCTGCGCGCCGATGGCTCAACCGGCTACAAGATTCCCCATGGGGGCATGTACCGTTATGTGTCGTCCGCCAATTACCTGGGCGAGATCATGCTGTGGTGTGGCTGGGCCATCATGAGTTTCACTTTGGCGGGATTGGCCTTCGCCCTGTTCACGATATCCAACCTGCTGCCGCGGGCCTTGTCGCATCACCGCTGGTATCGCGCCACCTTCCCCGATTACCCGCCCGAGCGGCGGGCCTTGATCCCCGGCTTGTTATGAAGCCGCGGCAAAGGGATTGATGCCTTCCGTATGCAGCGCGCGCCAAGTCCATAAAGCGCCGAAAAAATCGGGCAGGGTGAGCAGGACATAAATCGGGTTCATGCCAAACATCAGCACCATGGTGGTGAATACCAGGGGGATCAAGCTGCGCATCTGAACCGACCAGCAGAAGAACGGCGTGAAACCGCTGCGACCCACACGCAGGTAATAGTAAGCCACTATGGTGGTGACCACGCCCAGCATCCGGATCCAGTCCAGGCCCTCAACCGGGAAGCCCAGAATTCGCAGCAGCAGGGCCGGCGCGAAGATCATCGACAGGCCGGCCAGAAAAGGGTAGCTGGCGAAATAACAGATGCTTTTGGCAGCGGGGGTCATGTCGGTACCCAGGCTGGAGTTTCCGCGCAGCATCGTTCACCCGGGCGGGGGATGCCTCACCCGTTCGCAGCAGGGCGGAACTCAGCCAAACGGGCGAATACCCGGCGGTCGGGATGCGCTCAACTGCTGGTTTTCAGAAGCCGGAGTGAAATGGTGTCGGAATCAAGCCTTGCGCAAAGACTGGACAGACTGGAGGCCCTCGAAGCTATTCGGGAACTCAAGCATCGCTACCTGGCCTGCTGCGATGCCAAAGATCCGCAGGGGATGCGCGCCTGCTTCGCCGATGGTCCGGTGCCTATCGATTATGGCGCCGTCGGAACTTTCGAGAATGCCGACGCTTTGCAGGAAATCTACACCCAGATCGCCTGCCACCCTCATATGGTGGAAATTCATCATGGCGCCAATCCACGGATCGAACTCAGCGGCCCGGATGCCGCGAGCGGGGAGTGGAGCATGCAATACCAGCTCATCAATACCCAGGAGCAGACGCTGACCCAGTTGGCTGGGCGTTATGAGGACGAGTACCACCGGTTTGACGGCGTGTGGAAGATCTCGGCGACCCGCTTTGTCGCGACATCCAGCTTGTCGCTGGAGCTGGGCCCGGCCGCCGTGGCGGTCCGGTTTGCGGGACGCCCCTAGCCGGCTGAAGCGCGCGCCGCCCGGCGGTGGTCCTCAAGCGCATTTGCTGTAACCGCAGGTGATACAGGTCGGGCAATTGTCGATCAGAATCATGTCGCCGCGACAGGCCGCATCCGGACATTCATCGATAATCGCCAGTTGGCTGCGCGCGGCCGGCGGCGCGAAGTCCTGGGATGGGCGGGTCGCTGCCTTTTCACTGCTGCGGACTTGTCGGGCCCGGTAGCGTTCCACCAGCTGCTCCAGCGGATAGGGGCGGCCATGTTCGTTCAAAAAGCCGCGTTCGTGCAGCATCAGCTCTATGCCCCAGGCGATGGCCGCCACCTCGCTGTCGTGCAGGCGGGGCTTTCCCGCCCGAGTGCTGCCATAGCGGACCGGGCCCTTGGTCCAGGCCACCTTGCGCAGATCCGCCAGCGCCTTGGCGACGAAACCGCCCCGCGCTGCCAGGCTGAGACTGCGCATGGTGGCGCTGATCCATTGGTGGTCGCCGGGGGTCTGCGCCGCCGGAATGAAGAATTCCAGCGGACGTTCGATGCAGATCTCTTCCCCGTTCAGCGTGCCGCAGACCGGTGCGTAGCTGACGGTGACGTAGATCCGCTTCTTGCCTTCGTGG
>JBFIIN010000013.1:0-18785 GCA_041601225.1 Oceanococcus sp. | reverse complement strand
CGGCCGCAAATGGATCCGGGACTGCGCCTGAAATCGGCAACTTGATGGCTGACGCTGCTCGGCTCAAGTCCGAGCTGCCGACCGAGGCCTTGCATGCCAGCGTCGATCAGGAACTCGCGCAAATCTTTGCCGAAGAGGCCGCCGATCTGCTCGAAGAGGCCGAGCAGGAGATGGCAGCCTGGCGGGCGCAGCCCGATTCAGCGTCTGCGATGCAGACGCTGCAGCGTGTATTTCACACACTCAAGGGCAGTGCCCGTACCGCGTCCGCGTTTGGAATTGGTGATATCGCCGAGGCGCTGGATGCCGATCTCAAGGACTGTGTGTCCGGTCAAAAGCTGGCTGATGCGGGTATTTTTGATCGGATCGATGCCGCGGTTGCGGGAATCTATGGTCTGCTGGATCAATTCCGTGAAGGCATAGATGCGGACGCTTCGGACGTGCTCGCTGCCTACAACTCGGATGAGTCGGTTGCCATTGTGCGTGCTGTCGAAGCGCCGCAAGAGCCTGCGGAGCCCCTGGCCCAGACCGGTTTCCAGCCGGAAGCGGTCGAGCCGGAATCCCATCGGGCGCCCGAATTCGCATCGGAGCCTGAGACCGATGCGGAGATTTCTTCCGGGCCCGAATTTGCGCCGGATGTCGCCGCTGCATCTGAAGCGGAAATCCCGGATGTGTCGGAATTCACCGGTACCACGGGCCAGCCCGCTGACGAAGACGACTGGGAAAGCGAGCTGCCGGCGGATCAGTGGCCGCCGGATCCGGAGATACTGGATCTGTTCCTCGGCGAGGGGCAGGATTTGCTGGAATCCATAGATCATCATTTCGCTGCCTGGGAAGAGGACCAGTCGGCTGTGGGGCCGCTGCGCGCCATTCAACGGGAGCTGCACACCATCAAAGGCAGTGCCCGCATGGCGGGTCTGCATGGTTTTGGCGGGGTCGCGCACGAGATGGAAAGCGTGTTTGCCGGCATGGAGCGCGGCACCCAACGCGCTGATGCCGGGCTCTTCGGTCGTCTGCACCACGCGATTGACGGATTGTTCAGTCTGCTGGATCAGGTGCGCGCTGGGTCTCCACCGAGCGGTGCCGACGCATTGATTGCCGACTTGCGCGGGGTGGATGAGCGGCGCGAGGTCCTTGCGCCGCCGGTGGTCGATCCCGCGGCTGCTGAGCCTGCGCAGTCCGTTGCCGAAACGCCTGAAATCATCTTCCGTGATCCTGCTGAACAACCGGTCACGCCGACGGACTGGGGTGAGGTGGACCTGGCCTTTGACGACGAGCCGGTGCCTGTTGAAGCCGATGTTGTCGACGGGCCGGCCCCAGCTGCGCTTGCCGGGGACGAGCTGAGACCGAGCTCCGACTTCGAGGCACTCGATGACGCGCCGCGGACGGGGGCGAATCAGGTCCCAGCCGAACAGACCCAGCCGATACCCGAAGAGCTGCTTGGCCCGGCGGGGGGCGCCCAGCCGAGCGCGCCGGAACCGGACTTTACGCCCGAGCCTGATCTCGAATCCGTAGCGGCTGATGAATTCGAAGACGAGCCGGCAAGCGGTGCCGTTCCTGAATTGGAATCCGCACATCCGGAGTTGGTCGAAATTTTCCTGCCCGAGGCCACTGAGCTTCTGGAGAGTTTTGATACCGCGACGGCGGCTTGGGTTGCTGACCCTCGGGCTGCGGAACCTGGCGGGGAAATCCTGCGCGTGCTGCACACGCTCAAGGGCGGCGCGCGGATGGCGGGTTTGCTGGAAATCGGCGATTTGTCGCACGAGATGGAAGGGCGCATCGAGCGTCTGCGCGACAGTCAGGGCACGCCAGGCGAGGAGCTGTTTGACGAGTTGCGCCGAACCAGTGACCGCGTACATGCCCTGTGCGACGCCGCCGCCAAAGTGACCCAGCCGAGCGCCGGCACGGACGGGGTTCGGGCCAGCACCCAGCGGTGGGCGGAGGCGCTGTCCTGGCAACCCCAACAGGACCAGCGCCTGGCCGCGATTCGGCGGGAAACGGCGCGGGTTACCGTTGAACAGCTGGACAACATGCTCAATGAAGCCGGCGAGATCAGTATTTATCGCTCACGCCTGGAGCAGCAGGCAACCTCCTTCAGCGCGCAGCTGCGGGAGGTGGATATAACCATTACCCGTATTCGCGACCAGCTGCGCATGTTGCAGAATGAGACCGATTCGCAGATTCAGGCGCGCACCCAGGGTCTGAGCGCTGCGGAGGACCAGGATCACTACGGCGAGGAGTTCGATCCGCTGGAAATGGATCGCTATTCGCGCATGCAGGAACTGACTCGCGCCCTGTCCGAGTCGGTGACTGACCTGTCCAGTCTGCATACCACCATGGACAACGTGGTAAGCGAAACAGAAACCCTGTTGTTGCAGCAGGGCCGGGTGAACACCTCGGTTCAGCAGGGACTGATGGGGACCCTGATGGTGCCCTTTTCGCGCCAGGTCCAGCGCTTGCAGCGCGTACTGCGCCAGACCTGCACCGACCATGGCAAGCAGGGCCACCTCGACTTCAGTGGCATTGAGGCGGAGCTGGATCGCAATGTCCTGGAGCGAATGACTCCGGTGCTCGAGCATGTGATCCGGAATTGCGTCATTCACGGCCTTGAGCTGCCTGCGGAACGACGTGCCGCGGGCAAGTCCGAAGTCGGGCTCATCGTGGTGGATTTGCATCGCGAAGGCTCGAAACTGGTCATCGAGGTTCGTGACGATGGCCGGGGCCTGGATTTTGCGAAGATTCGTGCCACCGCGATCAAGCGCGGCCTGATGTCGGCTGAAACTCAGATTAATGAGCAGGATCTCGCCCAGTTCATATTTGAACCCGGCTTCAGCACCGCGGAATCGCTGACCAAGGATGCCGGTCGGGGCGTGGGCATGGATGTGGTGGCTGCCGAGGTCAAGCAGCTGGGCGGCTCGCTGGATCTGGGCTCCGAGACCGGCAAAGGCGCACGCTTCGTGATCCGGTTGCCGTTGTCATTGGCGATCGCGCAAGCCCTTCTGGTGCAGGTGGCCGATGAATACTACGCCGCGCCCCTGTCCACGATCGAGGGCATAGCACGCCTGCCGACGGCCGATCTGGCCCGCTATGTGGCCAAGGACGGCAAGCTTTTCCAATATGGCGATCAGGAGTATCGCGTGCGGTATCTGGGCGAATTGCTGGGCGCCGAGGTGAAGCATGACGACAGCCTCAGCCATTTGCCGGTCATCCTGGTGCATACGGGCGAAGGCATGGGCATTGGCGAGCGCCGGGTCGCGATCGTGGTAGACCAGTTGCACGGCAGCCGCGAAATGGTCACCAAGACGGTCGGACCGCAGGTGAGTACCGTCGTTGGCATTACCGGCGCAACGATTCAGGCCGACGGACGGGTCGTTCTGATTCTGGATATGGCTGCCCTGGTTCAGGAACGCCTGCGCCGTACATTGAAATCGGAGGTTCTGGGTGGCGCGGCTCCGGTGGCCGTCGATCAGCGGGCCCTGGTCATGGTGATCGATGATTCCATCACCATGCGTCGGGTGGCCGAGCGTCTCCTGACCCGCAATGGTTATCGTGTGGGTACCGCCAAGGACGGCATGGACGCAATCGCCCAATTGCAGACCGAGACTCCTGACGCGGTGCTGCTGGATATCGAAATGCCGCGCATCGACGGTTTCGAAGTGGCCACATTTATCCGCAACAACGAGCGGCTGCAGAATGTTCCGATCATCATGATTACCTCGCGCAGTGGTGACAAACACCGCGAGCGTGCCAGGGAAATCGGTGTGAACCGCTACATGATCAAGCCCTATCAGGAAAAACAACTCATCGACGAGGTGGCTGGCGTGCTTGACGAACGCGGCGCCGTGATCCATTGAGGGGATTAGCATGAGTCAAGGATTACCCGACCACGTTTATAGTGTCCTGATTGGCATCGCCGAAGACACGGTCGTTCTGCCCAACTCCGCCGTGGCCGAGGTGGCCGGCCAGGAAACTCTAAAGCTGCGTGACCAGGCGCCGGCATGGTGGCTGGGCGACATGGAATGGCGCGGGCGAAAATTGCCGGTGCTGTCGCTCGAAGCCTTCCTCGGGCGTGAGCCGCCCGCCGTTGAGCGTCGTTGCCGACTGGTGATTATCAATGCCCTGGGCAACAGCCTGGAGAGCGGGCAGTACGCGATTTTCAGTCAGGCCTATCCGCTCCTGGTCACCCTGAATGAGACGGCCATCAGGGCCGCGGCGCGCAACGCGAAAGAGGAGGAGCACTACGTTCTGGCGCGCGTCGAATTCGCCAATCGGGCGGCCCTGATCCCGAATTTGACTGCGCTTGAAGAGAGTTTGCAGCAGGCACTCAGCACCGCGCGCGTCTAGGGGCGAAGGTCGCCGGCCAGGGTTTGCAGGGCAGCCAAAGCCGCGATTCCCGCAGTTTCCGTGCGCAAGATGCGCGGCCCCAGCCGCAGTGGCCGGAGCCCGTGAGTCTGGGCGTCATCCATTTCGGTGCTATCCAGACCACCTTCCGGCCCGATCAGCAGACTCAGACGCTGGCCCGGATCGAGTCGCGAGAACCCTGCAGGCGCATCCGGACTTAAGACATACCCCTGCCCCCGAAAGCTTGCCAGCCAGGTCGCCAACGGCTGCGGCGCATGGACCAACGGGCGGCGCGTGCGCCCGCATTGTTCGGCGGCGGCCAGGGCTACGGCCTGCCAGTGCAACAACTTGGTGTGCCGGCGCTGGGAATCCAGTTTGACTCCGCCGCGCCGGGTAAAAACCGGCTGGACCGAAGCGGCTCCCATTTCCACGGCCTTCTGGATGGCGAAGTCCATCTTTTCGCCGCGCGCAACGCTTTGGATCAGGTCAATGCACAGTGGAGATTCGCGGCACACGGCAAGTTCACGCACGACCTTGACCTGACAGCGGCGCGCGTCGATATCAATGAGCTCGCAGTGAAATTCACGGTCATCACCGGCGCAGAGAATCACCGCGTCACCCAACTGGCGCTTAAGTACGCGCAACAGGTGGTGGGCGCGCGCAGCGGGAAGGTCAACAGGAACATCCGGCATCGGCGGTGCATCGACGAACATGCGGGGCACATGCGCCATGAGCTAATGAAGAACCTTGACCAGCACCTGTGAGTTGCGCCGGTAGTTGTAATAGCTCTGCCGGCGACCGGGCAGATCTTCCAGTGTGGCGCTGACAAAGCCGTGTTCGATGAACCAGTGCGCGGTATGGGTGGTGAGCACGAACAGCTTTTGCAAGCCCAGCTCCCGAGCTTTGGCTTCCGCGTGGCCCAGCAAATGGGCGGCTCGTCCGCCATGTCTATAGGCCGGATCCATGGCCAGACAGGCCAGTTCCGCGCTTGGCTCGTCGTCCTGGCGCAACAAGGCAAAGCAGCCGATGATGCCGCCGTCACGCAGCATCAGGGTGAAATGGTCGATTTCCAGTTCCAGCTGTTCGCGGGAGCGGGCAACCAGCACGCCCTCGCGTTCCAGGGGCTCAATAAGCTGCAACAGGCCGCCGACATCATCAATCCCGGCCTGGCGAATCTGATCGTACACAATGCCGGTGACCAGGATGCCGCTGCCGTCTCGGGTATACAGTTCACGAAGAAAGGCGCCCTGCTGGTCGACGCTCAGAATGTGCGCGCGATGCACGCCGTTGGCGCAGGCGGTCGTGGCCAGATCGCCAGCCGGCTTCTGGGCCAGGGCCGCGCGGGCCTGACTCAGATCGAACTCGGAGCGCGTGACCCCGGCCGATACGAAACACACCAGCTTGTCCGCTTGCAGGGTCTGCGCGCAGACCAGCGCAACATCCTCGGAGCGCAGGTTGAAAATCTCGCCGGTGGGCGAATAGCCCAGGGCTGGCAACACCACAATCCGCTCCGCCCGCAAATGCTCACGAATGGTCTCGCTGTCGATCCGCCGCACCTCGCCGGTGTATTGCAGATCCACCCCGTCGCGAATACCGACCGGTTTTGCAGTGACCAGATTGCCGCTCGCTACCCGGATGCGCGCCCCGCCCAGTGGCGTGCTCGCCAGAGCTGTGCTCAACAGGGCCTCAATTTCGCTACGCAGGCTGCCGGCGGCTTCTTTGACGCATTCCAGGGTGGCCGCATCGGTGACCCGCAAGTCGCCTACCATGGGCGATTTGAGCTGCCGCGCCGCCAGTTTGGCATCGATCTGCGGCCGCGTGCCCGCGACCAGCACCAACCGTAAGCCCAGACTGTGCGCGACGGCCAGATCGTAGATCAAGGGCGCCAGATCTCGTTCGAACGTCGCTTCGCCGGGGATGTGCACCACACAAATGCGCCCGCGGTGGGCGTTGATATAGGGCGCGGCGCCGCGCAGGGCTGCGGCGAAGTCTTCAGTCATGCCGGTCCTCCACGCAAAAGTGCTGGACCATGCGTCGCAAGATCCGGCGCATGGGATCGATGCGTTCCAGGCCCAGGAATTCGTTGGGCTGATGCGCTTGCTCGATATCGCCGGGGCCCAGCACGATGGTATTCATGCCCAGCTGATTGAACATGCCGCCCTCGGTCGCGAAATCCACCGCCCTGGCTGGACTGCCGGTCAGCGCTTCGGTGACCATCACGATCTCGCTTTGCGCCGCTGTCTCAAAGGGGTCCGCGCCGTCAAACAGAACGCGGAAATCCAGTTGCCACGCCGTGTTTCCGAGACGCTGACGCAGACGCTCGCGTAACTCCCCGCGCAGCTCGCCGATATCGCTGCCGGGCAGCATGCGAAGGTCCAGCTGCAGCTCGCATTGCGCGGGAATCCGATTCGGGCTGTCGCCCCCGTGCACGCAGCCGGTGTTCAAGGTCGCGTAGGGTACCGGAAACTCTGCGCGCCGTTCGCGACCCGCCAGCTCATCCCGAAAGGCCAGGACCTCACCCAGGACGAGATGCATGCCCTCGATCGCGTTGATGCCCAGGGCCGGATTGCTGGAATGGCCAGCGTGACCGCCAACGCGCACGGCCTCCATGAAAATTCCTTTGTGCATGCGTACCGGATGCAGCCCCGTCGGTTCGCCGATGAGCGCATGACGCCCGAGCTTCTGGCCCGACGCGACGAGCGCCCGCGCGCCATCCATGCCACTTTCCTCATCCGCAGTGGCCAACAGCACGAGAGGCTGCTTGAGCGCGCGGCCCTGCAGCTCGCCGGCCAGTTCAACGCACAGCGCCAGAAAGCCCTTCATGTCCGAGGTGCCCAAGCCGTACCAGCGCTCGTCGCGCTCGGTGAGCGCGAACGGATCGGACTCCCAGCCCGTGTCGTCGTAAGGTACGGTATCAGCATGACCGGCAAGCACCAGGCCTCCGTCGCCGCGGCCCAGGGTTGCGATTAGATTGCACTTGTCCGAATCAGCTGCAATGGGCCGCAATTCGCAGGCGAAACCCAGTGGCTGTAGCCAGTTCGCCATGATTTCACAAACCGCGCGGTTGCTCATGTCAAAGGCCGGCACGGTGCTGCTGATGGACGGAGCGGCGATCAGCGTCCGGGTCAGTTCGACAAGAGTGGGTGTTGCGGACATGGTCTAAAGCCGGCTCGAAGCCATTCAAAGCGCGAATCTTACAGGGATTGAGGGCGGGTTCGGAGCCCCCGCCGAACTCGCGTGACTTGCAGGAGTGGTAAATTGCGCGCCATGAACTTTGCAGACTACGGTACGGTACAGTCGTTGCTGGCTGGCGCCGGCCTTGACCAGACGCCCGCCGAATTCCATGGTCAAATCACCGGGCTTTGGTGCCGCTACGCGCAGCTGCCGCCCGATCTCGGACTTGTCGACGTGAACCCCGGCGGGGTGGCCTGGGCGGAGGTGCTCGATTTTGCCATGAGTGTGTGGGGCGCGTTGGAAGATCCCGAGTGCGGCTACGAGCCCCTGCTGCCCGATGACGAGCGGCCTCTGGGTCAGCGCGTCGAGGCCATGGCGGATTGGTGCGAGGCTCTGCTTTACGGCATCGGTCATGCGGGCCCACTGGACGATCAGGACACGCCCGCCGAGGTGCGCGAAGCCCTGACTGATATCACTGAAATTTCGCGGGTCCAGCTGGGAGACGGGGATCAGGCCGATGAGCAGGCCTGGACCGAGATCGTGGAATACCTGCGCGTTCTGGCCCAAACCATTTATGTCGAGCTGCATCCTCGTCCACCGGAACCTGATCATCATGAGCACTGAAGAACTTGCGGGTCGTCGCGCCCAACTTATCCGAGCCATCGGTGTGGATGGCATCGCCATCGTGCCGGCCGCCGTCGAGCGCGTCCGCAATCGCGATGTGCATTACCCCTTTCGCCAGGACAGTGACTTTCAGTACCTGACCGGATTTCCGGAACCGGAAGCGGTTGCGGTATTTGCACCCGGGCACAGCGAGGGCGAGTTCATGCTGTTCTGTCGGCCGCGTGACCGGGAGCGCGAGATTTGGGACGGCTATCGTCAGGGGCCGGAAGGCGCCATCGAGAACTATGGCGCTGACGCGGCGCAGGTGATCGGCGATCTGGACAGCCGGATTCTCGAACTGCTGGGCTCGCGCAAGCGGGTTTACTACAACCTGGGTCCGAACCCCGAACTCGACCGGCGTCTGATCGGCTGGCTAGGGCAGTTGCGCGCCATGAGCCGGCGTGGGCTGGCCGCGCCGGAGGCTGTGGTGTCCCTGGATTCGGTGCTGCATGAGATGCGCCTGCGCAAGTCGCCGGTCGAGATCGAGCTGATGCGGCATGCCGCCCAGGTCTCGGCCGCCGCCCATGTGCGGGCGATGCAAACCTGTCGGCCAGGCCGTTTTGAATTCGAACTGGCTGCCGAGATACATAACGATTTTGAACGCCACGGCATGGTCCCGGCCTACGGTTCTATCGTCGGCGGCGGGGCCAATGGCTGCGTTCTGCATTACACCGAGAATCGCGATGAGTTACGCGACGGCACGCTGTGCTTGATCGATGCGGGCGGGGAACATCAGGGTTATTGCGCAGACATCACCCGCACCTTTCCGGTCGGCGGTCGTTTCAGCGGTGAGCAGCGCGCGGTCTACGATTTGGTATTGTCCGCCCAGGAAGCCGCGATTGCGGAACTGCAGGTCGGCAAGCCTTGGGATGCACCGCACCGCACGGCCGTGCGTGTACTCACCCAGGGCCTCAAGGACCTGGGTGTGCTGCAAGGCGACGTCGACGCGTTGATCGAAGATGAAAAGTATACGGCCTTCTACATGCATCAGACAGGCCACTGGCTGGGCATGGATGTGCACGATGTGGGGGCGTACAAACTCGAGGGGCAGTGGCGGCGCTTTGAGGCCGGCATGGTGCTGACAGTCGAGCCCGGTCTGTACTTTTCCGCACAGACGCCCGGTGTGCCCGCGCGCTTTGCCGATATGGGCATTCGTATTGAAGATGACGTGGCCGTGACCGCGGCCATGCCTGATGTGTTGACCCGCGATGTGCCCAAGCAGGCGGCGGAAATCGAAGCCCTGATGGCCGCCTGAATGCAGTTGCCGGCGAGCGATATACAAGGCGTGATCATCGCCGGCGGCGGCGCGGCGGGTTGGATGGCGGCTGGGTTGCTGGCGCAGGCGGGTCATGCGGTTACGGTCGTAGACCCGGCTCCCGGGCCACAGCCCGAGCCCGTTGGGGGCCTGGATTCGCGTGTGATCGCCCTGGCGCCCAGTTCGCGCGCCCTGTTCGAACAGCTAAATGCCTGGCCGCCGGCTGTGGCCGCGCGTGCTGGTGCTTATCAGTCCATGCAGGTCTGGGATGCGCAAGGCCAGGGCCGCATTGCATTTTCCGCGGCAGAGATCGGATTGCCGGAACTGGGTCACATCGTGGAGTACTCTGCCTTGCAGTGGGCATTGGAACAGGCATTGGTCGGCCAAGTTCAAGCGGTGCGGGGCGATCGGGTCGTGGACTTCAGGCCTGGGCCTGGGCAGGTCGACGTGGACCTGGCATCCGGCGCGACGCTTGGCGCGCGTTTGCTGGTCGGTGCCGACGGGGCAGATTCCGTGGTGCGCCGACGCGCGGGACTGACGCTGGAGCGGCGTAGCTACAACAGTCAGGGGGTCGTGGCGAGCTTTCGGACCCGGCATCCGCATGCTGGTGTGGCGCGGCAGGCGTTTACGGAGCACGGGCCGCTGGGTCTGCTGCCGCTTGCCGATGGGCAAATTTCCATTGTCTGGTCGGTGGATGACAGTCAGGCGCGGCGCCTGGCGGATCTGGAGTCGCAGGCTTTTTCCTCGGCGGTCAGTCAGGCGGCGGGCGATGCCTACGGAGGCTTGCAGTTGGTCGGTGAGCGTCGCGTCTTCCCGTTGAATCTGATGCACGCGGGGCGCTATGCCGCTTCGCGGGTCGCCCTGCTGGGCGATGCGGCGCACGTGGTGCATCCGCTGGCCGGCCTGGGCCTGAATCTGGGTTTCGCCGACGCGCATGGTCTGTTGGGCGCCATTGGGGGGGCGCAAGACCCTGGCGGGCAGGCGGTGCTGGCGCGCTACGCGCGCCGTCGCCGGGCCGAAGTGCTGCCGGCGATTGCATTGACCGACAGCCTGGTGCGCTTGTTCGGGCCCCACGCCGCGCAACTGGTCGGTCTGCGCAGTCTTGGTCTGAGCCTGGTCAACCAGGCTGCGCCCCTGAAGCGGCAACTGATGCATTACGCCGTCGGCGGCGGGCGCGCGCATAGCCCTGCGTGGGCCAAAACGGTATAGTCGCGCCTCGGCTTGGTTTGCCTTCCGGGCAGACCACCCGATCGCGGGAGAGAGCAGGCTTGGCGCCTGCCGCCGAAGGCGCAAACCGTCCGGAATCGCTCAGGCATCAGGGACCGCGGTCGCAGGGGAAACCCGGGTCGACTCTGGAGAGTGATGGCATAGCCATCCACCGACGGGGCAGGGGCTTTCGGGCCCTGAACTCTCAGGTCACGGGACAGAGGGGCGGCGAATTCCGAGGGCCTGTGGGCCCGCTGCGAGAGTCGCCATGTCCAGACAAACCAGGTTGTACGCCCAACACCAGGCCGCCGGCGCGCGAATCGTCGATTTCGCGGGTTGGGATATGCCCCTGCATTATGGCTCACAGGTTGATGAGCACCACGCGGTGCGGCGGGCCGCCGGCATGTTCGATGTATCGCACATGTGTGTGGTCGATGTGCAGGGTCCCGAAGCCTGCGGCTATCTGCGGCAGTTGCTGGCCAATGACGCGGCCCGAATCGGGCCCGGGAAGGCCCAGTACACCTGCATGCTGAATGGCGAAGCCGGTGTCATCGACGACATGATCGTCTATCACGTCGCCGAGCAGTTCTACCGGGTGGTGGTCAACGCGGGTCGAGCCGACGTAGACCTGTCGTGGATGGCCGCGGAAACCAGCGGTTTCGATGTGGCGGTCAGGGCTCGCCGAGATCTCGGGATTCTGGCCGTGCAAGGGCCGCAGGCGCGCGAACTAACTCTGCCCGTGCTGCCGGGAGCAGCGCGTGATTCGGACGCCGCGCTGGGTGCGTTCGAATGTGATGCGTTGGGTGATGGTTTGATCGCCCGCACCGGCTACACCGGAGAGGATGGTTTCGAGTTGATCCTGCCGGAGGCGGATTTGCCGCCCTTGTGGGACAAACTGCTGGCCGCCGGGGTGCGGCCCATCGGCCTGGGTGCGCGCGATACGCTGCGCCTGGAAGCCGGTATGAATCTGTATGGACAGGACATGGACGAGTCCATCAGCCCCCTGGCCTGTGGCCTGGCCTGGACCGTGGCCTGGGAACCGGCGGACCGCGAGTTTATCGGACGGACCTCCCTGGAATCCCAGCGGGATGCCAAGAACCAGCCACAATTCGTGGGTTTGCTGCTGGAAGGTCGCGGGGTGATGCGGGCTCATCTCAAGGTGCTGACGCCCGCGGGTCAGGGCGAAATCACCAGCGGCGGATTCTCGCCCACGATAGGCAGGTCCATCGCGCTCGCTCGCCTGCCGCGCGGCGACTACGACCGCGTTGAAGTTGAAATCCGGGGTAAGAACGTGCCGGCGCGGGTGGTCAAAGCTCCGTTCGTGCGCAAGGGCAAAATACTGATTGAGGAAGCGAATTGATGAGCAATATTCCGCAGGATCTGAAGTACAGCAAATCACATGAATGGCTGCGTAGCGAGACGGACGGCAGCGTGACGGTGGGCATTACCGATCACGCGCAGGAGGCTCTGGGCGATCTGGTGTACGTGGAGACCCCGGAGGCAGGTCAAAACCTGGCCGCGGGCGATGCCTGCGCGGTGGTGGAATCGGTGAAGGCGGCTTCGGATGTGTATGCACCGATAGCCGGCGAGGTCACCGCCGGCAACGCCCTGTTGGCGGACGCGCCGGAAACCATCAATCAGGATCCCTACGAGGCGGGCTGGATCTTCAAGCTGATGCCCGCGGATGGTGCTGCACTGGCCGGACTCATGGATGCCCAGGCCTATGCCGCATTCGTGGCCGACGAGGCGCACGAGTAATCCCGGTCGGCTTTTTTCCCGCACAGGCCGCCCGGGCCTGGCTCAAGACCACTGAATGAGGTAGATCGCCGCATGCCCTTTGTTCCTCATACTGACGCCGAAGTCGGCGCCATGCTCGCAACGATAGGTGCGCCGAGCATTGACGCTTTGTTCGATGAGATTCCGGCCGAGCTGAAGATTGACAGCCTGGACGGCGTGCCGCAGCGCATGTCGGAAATGGAGATTTCGCGCTTGATGCATGTGCGCGCCGAACAGGACGGCCAGCCCCTGTGCTTCATCGGCGCGGGCGCTTACGAGCACCATATCCCTGCGGCCGTGTGGGAGATCACCACCCGCGGCGAGTTCTACTCGGCCTACACGCCCTATCAGGCCGAAGCCAGTCAGGGCACGCTGCAGCTGATTTACGAATATCAGACGATGATGTGTGGTCTGACCGGCATGGACGTGTCGAACGCCTCGCTCTACGACGGCGCTTCCGGCGTTGCAGAAGCGGTGCTGATGGCGGCGCGTGCCAACCGAAAGGTCAAGCGCCACCGCATCTTGATGCCGGCCACCGTGCATCCACATTACCGGGCCTGCGCGCAGGCCATTTGCGAATTGCAGGGCTTTGAATTTGAAATCTTGCCGTTCTGCACGGGTAGCGGAACCACCTTGGTGGAGTCGTTGGCTCGCTTTGAAGGCGACGAGCTTGCGGCCATCGTGATTCCCCAGCCGAATTTCTTTGGTCAGCTGGAAGATGTCGATGCCTTGACCGACTGGGCCCATGCGCAAGGCGCAATGGTGATCGGGGTGGTCAACCCCTTGTCGCTGGCCTTGCTCAAGGCGCCTGGCCAATGGGGCGTTGATGGCGCCGATATTGTGGTGGGCGAAGGGCAGCCACTGGGGGCACCTCTGTCGTCGGGTGGGCCCTACTTTGGCTTCATGTGTTGCAAGCAGGAGTTCGTGCGCCAGATGCCTGGCCGTATCGTAGGGCGTACTGTGGATCTGGACGGCAAACCTGGCTACACGCTGACCCTGCAGGCCCGCGAGCAGCACATCCGCCGGGCCAAGGCCACTTCGAATATCTGTACCAACCAGGGCTTGCTGGTCACCGCCGCTACCATACACATGGCCTTGCTGGGTGCGGAGGGCTTGCGCCGTGTTGCCGCAAGTTCATTGAGCAATACCCAGCAGCTCAGGCAGCGCTTGACCACTATCGCCGGAGTCGAAGCCGTGTTTGCAGGCGCGCATTTCCACGAATTGGTCATCCGCTTGCCCAGGCCGGTTGAGCCGGTGCTGGCCGCGCTGTCCGAGCAGGATATTCTGGGCGGCTATGCCCTGGGCGGCAGTTATCCCGAACTGGCCGACTGCATCCTGGTCTGCGCCACCGAAACCAAATCCACGGCCGACCTGGACCGTTATGCGTCCGCGCTGGCCGCTGTGCTGAGCAAAGACCATGACTGAAGCCCTGATTTTTGAGCATTCTCAAGCCAGTCGACGCGCCTATGCGCAGGCGCCCTACGCGGATGCACCGGTCGAAGGGATTCCGCAAGCTTTGCTTCGCGAAACACCACCGATTATGCCGGAGGTGTCGGAATTGCAGGTCGTGCGCCATTACACGCGTTTGTCGCAGCTGAATTTTTCCATCGATACCCAGTTCTATCCGCTGGGTTCCTGCACGATGAAATACAACCCGCGTGCCTGTAATCAATTGGCGATGCTGCCTGAGTTTCTGGCGCGCCACCCGCTGGCTCCAGCGGACCACAGCCAAGGCTTTCTGGCCTGCATGTACGAGTTGCAGGACATGTTGAAGGCCGTCACCGGGATGAAGGGCGTGTCGCTCACCCCGATGGCCGGCGCCCAGGGTGAATTCGCCGGCGTGGCCATGATTCGTGCGTATCACGTAGCGCGGGGTGATACCCAGCGCACCGAGATTTTGGTGCCGGACGCTGCCCACGGCACCAATCCGGCCACAGCGATTCAATGTGGCTGCACCGTGCGCGAGATTCCGACAGATGCTCAGGGCGACGTGGATTTCGCTGCGCTGGAAGCGGCGCTGGGGCCCCAAACTGCCGGCATCATGTTGACCAATCCCTCGACACTGGGCGTATTCGAGCGGCGCATCGTCGAGATCGCCCGCAAAGTGCATGAGGCTGGCGGGCTGCTGTACTACGACGGAGCCAATCTCAATGCCATTCTGGGCAAAGTACGTCCGGGCGATATGGGTTTTGACGTCATTCACATGAATCTGCACAAGACGTTTTCGACCCCGCACGGTGGCGGCGGGCCGGGGTCGGGGGCAGTGGGCGTGTCGGAGCGGCTGCTGCCGTTCATGCCGATCCCGGTCGTGGCGCGCGACGGCGACCAGTACCGCTGGCTGGACGAGGTGGATCGGCCGCAGTCGATCGGCCGTCTGTCCGCCTTCATGGGCAATGCTGGCGTCTTGCTGCGTGCCTATGTATACGCCCGCATGCTGGGCGAAGACGGCATGCGCCGGGTGGCCGACTTTGCGACCTTGAATGCCAATTATTTGATGGCCCGCCTGGAAAAGGCTGGCTTTGATGTGGCTTACCGCGGTCGCCGCGCCACGCACGAATTCATCATTACCCTGAAAAAACAGAAGCAGGAATTGAATCTCACCGCCACCGATCTGGCCAAGCGTCTGCTGGATTACGGCTACCACGCGCCGACGGTGTATTTTCCGTTGTTGGTGCCGGAGTGCTTGCTCATCGAACCCACCGAAACCGAAGACCAGGCCACGCTGGATGCCTTTGTCGAGGTCATGCTCAAGATCTGGGACGAGGCCAGAAGCGATATCGATTACCTCAAAGGCGCGCCCTATACCACGCCGGTGCGCAGGCTGGATGATGTCCGGGCTGCACGGCAGCTGGATCTGAAGTGGCAGCCGGAGCCTGCTCAATGACGGCCCTGATCTGCGGTTCCCTGGCCTACGACAACATCATGGTCTTCAAGGGTCGTTTCAAAGACGAGATTCTGCCTGACCAGGTCCACATTCTGAACGTGGCTTTTCTGGTGCCCGAAATGCGCCGGGATTTCGGCGGCTGTGCCGGCAATATCGCCTACAACCTCCATCTGCTGGGTGGGCGAGCCCTGCCGATGGGTACGGTCGGTGATGACTTCGAACCCTACCGCCAGCGGCTGACGCGTCTGGGCATGCCTCAGGATTACATCAAACCCGTGGCCGATACGCTCACGGCCCAGGCTTATATCACCACCGATCTGGATGACAACCAGATTACGGCCTTTCACCCCGGAGCCATGGATTCCGCCCATGGCCAGTCGCTGCCGGACATCGACATCAGCTTGGGCATGGTGTCGCCGGATGGACGCGCGGGCATGCTGCAGCACGCCGCCGAGTTCGCCCAGCGCAATATTCCATTCATCTTTGACCCAGGCCAGGGACTGCCGATGTTTGATGGGCCCGAATTGCTTGCATTCATCGACAAGGCCAGCTACGTGGCGGTCAACGACTATGAATCCAGTCTCATTGCCGAGCGCACCGGCCTGTCTATCCAAGACCTGGCGCAGCGCGTCGAAGCCTTCATCGTCACCCGTGGCGCTCAGGGTTCGCATATCTACTGTGATGGCGGCGTACTGGAGATACCGACGGTGAAGCCGGCAGCGGTTGTCGATCCCACCGGTTGTGGCGATGCCTACCGGGGCGGTCTGCTTTATGGCCTGCTGCAGGGTTATGACTGGGCAACCACGGGCCGTATTGCGGCATTGGCGGGCTCCATCAAGGTCGAACATCCGGGCACGCAGAACCACAGCTATTCGCCGGCTGAATTTTTCGCGCGCTTTGTGCAGGAATTCGGCTACCGGCCCTGAGTTGCAGCGCGGCGCCTGAGCATTTTGGCGAGCAGTCTGTCGAACTGGTCGGCGAAGGCCTTGCGGTCGGTTCGACTCAAGGTGGGCGGTCCCCCGGTGTGGATGCCACTGGCGCGAAGGGTTTCCATGAAATCGCGCATGGTCAGCTTGGCCCGGATGGTCTCGGTTGAATAAAGTTCGCCGCGCGGATTGAGGGCCAGACCTCCTTTCTCCAGAATTTCCGCGGCCAGCGGAATGTCCGCGGTGATCACCAGGTCCCCGGGCTCAAGTCGACTTACGATCTCGTTATCGGCAACATCGAAGCCCGCGGGCACCTGAATCAGGCGCACCTGGCGCGTGTTGGGAACCCGCATGGGGTGATTCGCCACCAAGGTGACGGTGATTCCGGTCCGCTCCGCGGCGCGAAACAAAATTTCCTTGACGGCTGCCGGGCAGGCGTCGGCATCCACCCAGATGTTCATGGCAGGATCATCGCGATAGTCGCGTCGCCCGGCCCCAGGCGCCGAGGCCGCTTGCTGGGCCAGACAGTGCGCTGCGAGTTCGCGACCTCCGGTTTCATCGCGGAAGTTCCAGCAACTCTTCCAGGAGCCTTGGCTCATCGAAATGGCGCTGACCGACGAAGCTGGTGGCATGCCGGCCCCATTGGCGCATGGCGCCGGGATTTCGAACTCCGCTGGGCCACAGCCACAGGCGCTCGCCGCGCTGGGTGCCGGCCACCATGCCATTGGGCTGAAACAGACTGCGGCGGCCCGCGCCATCGGGCAGCGAACGCAGCGCGTTGTATGCCACGATGGGCACGGAGTGCTGCGTGTCGGCATGTGCTTCGGCCAGCGGCAGCACGCGCTGTACATAATGGGTTCCTGATTCCAGCCGGACCGCAATCTGCCACCAGGGGGTGCGACCCTGCGGGGCCATTACCCCTTCCTGCAGGAATCCGCCGCTATCCTTGAGTTTGAGCTCCTCCACCGGGAACAAGTAGTGGTAACAGCCGCAGGGATGGATGCTGTCATGGACCAGGGGAAAGCCCTGGGGACCCAGGGTCACGCGCCAGATCAGACCGTCCAGCCGGCCGGCATAGGAATCGATCAGGCCCTCTCTGGGTCGTTCGGCGAACCAGATCACGTAGACCAGCTGCAACAGAATCTCCTCGCCGTAGCGGGTATAAGCGGGCTGCAGGAATATCCGTGGTGTCTCGAGATCCAGTGCGATCCGACCATCTCGCCACACCGGTGTGCCCAGCCGGTCGGTGTCGCCGGCGGTTTCCACCAGAAATGCCGGCGCGTGCAAATTGAACAGCTCAATCCAGGCGTGCTCGCTGAGTTCCGGAATGCCCAGGGCATTGCGAGGCGCCTCGCGCGCCAGTCGTGCGCCGTTGACGAAATCCCGGGTGGCGCGTTCCGCGTTTTGCCAGAGCACCAGGCTACGGCCAGCACCGGCCGGCTCCAATGGTGCAGCGAAGTCCTCACGCACCTCGCGCTGGAAACTGGAAATGCCCAGTTTTAGAAAGGGCAGGGCGAGGGGGTACAAGCCGAATACCCGCGCGGTGATTGAATAGTCGCTGGCGACCACGGCGCGTTCACGAAGACGCTGGCGCGCACCGGGCGTGCGCAATTCCCCTGCGATCAGCCGTGCTGCGCAATCATCCAGACGAAACAACTCGTCGCCAATATCGAGATGGCCACGCAGATTGGCCAGTTCGGCCCGGCGGGCCTGGCGGTCGAGTTCCTGCAGGCCGCTAACCCAGACCGAAAAGCGCTCGGCGTCGTGGGTTTCCGCGCGGAAAGAAGCGAGCCAGCGATTCACGCGCAAGTACGGGAATCCGGCGATTTTTCGGGCGCCGCCGTCAGCAATCCCGGCCGCGGCGATTTCGCGATCCAGATCTTCAAAAAGGATGCGGCAAGCAGAGGGTGGCGCAATGTCCTGCGGCAGGCTGGCGCAGCCTGCCAGTATTAGCAGGGCGATGGCCCCGGCGAATCGAGTCAGCAACGCGGTGTCCAATCAGGGTTAGCCCAACCTAGTGTAGTGCCCTCATGGGCTGCTGTCGGCACTTATTGGTGTTTGGCCCAGGAATTTTCTTCGTCAACGCTGCGCCGGTCCCGGCGCGTTCCATTGCAGGTATAGCTGCGGCGGTGCTTGGCGTCGGTCATGACCAGTACGTCACCAATGTCCTGCTGGGTCGAAGGCATCACGAATTCAAACTCCTCCAGACGGGTCCAGCCGCTCTTCGTCAGCTGCACGGCGGCCAGATTTCCCTCGCCCAGCAAAGCCACATAGCCGCGCCGGCTCAAGCACCGGATCGCGTCGCGCAAGTCATCCCTGCGCAGGCCGGTTGCAAGCCAGTAGTACTGCAGATCTGTCAGACGCAGCTCACTGCCGGCCTCCAGATCGCGGTCCCAGAAAATATGGAATAGAGCGCGTTCCAGCGTGGACTCGGTGACGATCATGGGCCGATACCCCTCTCAGGCGGATGAACACAGTCTGCGAGCAGGATCGAGAATAATTTGTGAATGGCTTTGTGATTGGAGCTGGCGGCCCGCGGCAGCCGGAGCCGGAAAACTGCAGG
>JBFIIN010000012.1:0-19001 GCA_041601225.1 Oceanococcus sp. | reverse complement strand
TCAGCTCCCAGCGTGGGGGTGATTTCAAAATCGTGCTGCCCAGTGGCGCGGGATTGCCCGCCGAAGGGGAAGTTGGCGGCGGCAAGACTTATGAAATCCGGCGTGAGGATGGCCTGCCGATTTTCGGAGATTAGGAGATCAGGGGCCCTGCTGATGGCGGCGGCGCCAAGCCCGGAAACGACCGCTTGCGGTCGGCGTGCGGTCCGGAGCGGGCGCAGCGCACGCCGGCCAGACGACGCCGACTTATTCCTGAATTATCCGAAACTCCACGCGTCGATTCAACGCCCGGCCGGCCGCATTCTCGTTGCTGGCAATAGGCTGATCCGCCCCATATCCCCGCGCGGCCAACCGTTTGCCAGAGACACCCTGCGCGATCAAGTAAGTCCGTACGGCATCGGCTCGCAGCTCCGACAGGATCCGATTGGACTGGCTGTCACCGCGGTCGTCTGTGTGCCCGGCAATTACGATGCGCAAGGTCGGCTGGGCAATCAGAGTGGTGGCCGCCTGGTCCAGCACCGGGCGGGACCGGGGCGTCAAACGCGCCGAACCTGACGCAAAGCCAACCCCGTCCAGCACGAACACCTGGGCTGCGGCGCAGCCACGCGAATCCACCGCAACATTCAGCACCGTATCCGGACAAGCATCCGCAGCATCCATGATGCCATCGCGATCACGATCGGCTGGGGCGGTCCCGGCCTGGCAGCCGGCGTGATCCACCTGGGCTCCGGCTGCGGTGCCCGGACAGAGGTCCGAGTGATCCGAAACGCCATCCCGGTCGGAGTCCGCGTCGCAGTCCGGACGCCCACCCCCCACATTGACCACTGCCAAAGCGCAATCATCAGGCGCCGCGCCCGACACCGGGGATTCAAAAAATCGGCTCAGGGGAATCTGCAGTCCCACGCTCAGATGATAATCCAGCAACGCGTCCTCGCCCGGAATGACATCATCCGCCAGAGCCAGCATACCGCCCAGCTCCGCGCGCAGGGCCCAGCCCTTGCTGAGCAGCGGCCACAACACACCGCCCCCGAGGTTGATGCCGGGATTGATATGCGAACGCCCCCGGGCGTCGTCTTCGATCAGACCCAATCCCGCCAGCCCAAAAACCTGCACGGATTTCGGAAGGGTTCCCAAGGCCAGACTGTAGACGTAGTTCACGAGTACGCCCCGGCTGTAGTCCGAATTGCCATCGACCTTGCGTTTATAGGAAGTCGCAAATACGGTGGCTTCCAGGGCAGAATTGGGCCATTCGATGGGCACGCCGTAGAGCAGCTTGATCCCGAGCTTGCCGCTGCTGTCTCGCGCACTTTCGGGCTCGCCGTACAGCCCGCTGAGCGCGGCGTAGGGTATGGAATAGCCATTGGGTTCTACCGCCAGAGCGGATCCGGCAATGTTCAGGCCCAAAAGCGCACAGCAAAATTTTAAGTTCAAAAGTATTCCCCGATTAAAGCAAGACCCAGCGCAGGCATAACTTGCACCGCGAGTCTAGCAGCATAGATTTTGCGGATGACAGTCCAGGGACTCCTGGCTAAAGCCGACTCAGACTGCGGTGCGCGGCCACGGCATCGGCCAGGACTTGCGGCCCCCGATAGACGAACCCTGTGTAGACCTGGAGCAGCTGTGCACCGGCCTGATAACGCTGCGCGGCGCTGTGCTGATCGACAATCCCGCCGACACCGATCATCGGGATTTGGCTGTCCAGGCGTTCGCGCAGGCCGCTGAAGGTGGCCAGTGCCAGGGGGCCCAGGGGGCGCCCGCTGAGGCCTCCTGCCTCATTGGCCAAAGGATGTCCGGCAAGCTGCGGACGCGAGATCGTGGTGTTGGTCGCGATTACGGCGTCGATACCGCTGCCATTGAGAGCCTGTGCGGCGGCGTCCAGCTGCCCGTCATCCAGATCGGGCGCCAGTTTTAGCGCCAGAGGCGCCCGGCGCTGATGTCGGGCGGCGAGCTGCTCCCGCAAGTCGACCAGTTCGCCCACCAGCCGGCGCACTGGTGCCGCGGCCGGGAGATCTCGTAGCCCCTGGGTATTGGGCGAGGAGATATTGATCGTCACATAATCCGCCAAAGGAAAAACCCGCTCCAGTCCCCGGCGATAATCGTCGACCGCCTGAGCATTCGGGGTGCTGGCGTTTTTGCCGATATTGATGCCCAGGATGCCACGGTGCCGGCTGCGTTCCAGCCGCTTGCAGACCACATCCAGGCCTTGGCTGTTAAAGCCCAGACGATTGATGACTGCCTCGTGCTCAGGCAAGCGGAAAACGCGCGGGCGCGGATTCCCGGCCTGAGGTTCAGGGGTGATAGTCCCAACTTCAACGTAACCGAATCCGATGCGCTCCAGCGCATCGATGCATTCCGCGTTCTTGTCCAGGCCGGCTGCGACACCGACCGGATTGCGGAACTTCAGGCCCAGCAATTCAACCGGCGAATCGGGCACACAGCCCAGCGCCGCCCCGGCGAGTCGCGGGAAGGTGCGCAGCCCCCGGACCGTCAGTTCATGCGCGCGTTCGGCATCGAGCCGAAACAGCAGCGGCCGCCCCAGGCGAAAGAGCGCGTTCACAGATCGACAGACAGTGCCCGCACGCGCTCGGCGCGCAACTCGCCATGCGTCGGGCCAGCCAGCGGTATGGCGCGCCGGGTCCGCGCCAGGAATTCGCTCAGACGCACATCCAGGCGATCCTTGGTGAGCTGCCACGGAAAACCGGAAACACCGCCTAGCAGATCCACCAAAAGTTCCCAGCGACGACCCTCTTCGTACAGGGAACCAAATGAGCCTGCAGCGGCAAACAGGGACCGCGACAGGTGCAGGTAATCACCTTTGACCACCAGCCCAAGCTGCTGGGTATTCGACATCAGGTGCAAGACCGTCTGGCCACGCCGCTGCAAACCACTCAGGCCGCCGCGGCTCAGCTCACGCACAAAATTGGTCCGGTTCAGCGCTCCGATACCCTTCTTGCTCAGCGTCTCCTGCAGGGCGTCGCGTATCTCGTCCCGCCGCGCCCGCTGGCCCTGTGGATCGGTGCTGATCTCTATCAGGGCGTCAGCCAGCACGTCGACATCGGCCAGAACAGCACCCACGACGTAGTTCCAGACCACGCCCCATTTGCCATCCATACTGATGCAATTGCCCCAGTCGATGAGAAAGAACTCGCCGCTGTCGCCTATCAGTACGTTGCCGGGATGCAGATCGCCGTGAATTTCCTGATAGAGGAAGATATGAAACAGAATGGAATACAACAGGTTCTGGGCGAGACGGCGGCGCATGCGCCGCGCCGCACGCGGCGGCATGTCATCGAGCGACTGCGACAGACTGTGGGCATCCTGCAAATACTCCATTTCCAGAATGCGGCGTGAGGCCCCGTACAGGGCGGGCACCCGCCAGCGACGGCTGTCCCGGCTGCGTTTGTAGAAGCGGATCTGATTGCGGGCCTCCTGCTGGAAATCGAGCTCTTTCTGAAAGCCCCGCACGAACTCATCGACCTGTTCCTGCATCGCACGCAGGAAGGGGGCGAGTTTTGTATGTGGCGCCCAGTAGTGGGAGCTGATGATGGCCAGCCCGATCACCATCTTGCCGATCACGAATTCGCGATCAATGTTATGGCGACCAACCTTGATCACGACCGGCACCAGAACCTCTTCGCCTTCGACTAGGAAAGGCTTCTTGGCCAGATAGATCGAGCCGATGGAACCCGATTTAATTGGCTTGCTGGCGTCGAATTCCATGTACATCTCGCTGGGATGCTTGCCATAGCACTCTGTGAAGGCCGCCAGGACTTCGTCCGCATTCATGGGCGGTACGTCTTCATGGAAAACCGCCAGCTCGCGAGCAATCTCTTCCGGCAAAAAATCCGAATTCGCCGCCGCGACCTGGGCCATTTTCACAAAGAACGGTCCAAATTCACGTACCATCTGGGCGATGATCTCGGCCTGCTTCTTGAAGTTTTTCGGGTCGACCTGGAAAAACGGTTTGATGAAACGCAAGGCCTTGATCTGGCGGCGCATGATTTCCAGATCGTTGCGCACCACGGCGGCGCGCCGCAGCAGCTCGCGCAGCTGCCACTGGTTGAAGCGCCGCCCGGCCTTCAAGAGGTTGATGATTTCCACGAGCAGCGGCTCGTAGGTGCCGACCACGAGGCGCACCATGTCCAGACTCATCTCGCCCAGACCCTTGAGTTCCGGGCTGGAAAACAGCTCGTCGAAAAAGGTCCAGAACTCGTTGATCAGGGGCTCGGGAATCGGCACCGGACTGCGGGCCACGATCTGATCCACGATGAAACGGATCAAATCCTCGGTTGACTGCTCGTTCGGAATCAGCCGACGCTTGCGCAAATAACGCGTCACGCGTTCGGTTTGGTGTGTCAAGGGATGCGCGTAAAGCTGCTCGAACAGGACATCAACCGCGGCAGTCAGGTCCTGGGCGGTGATATCGTCTTCAGTGGCCAGCAGGCGCATCAGGGGACGCGCGCCCCGGGTGATGTACCAGGTCCGCAGCGTCAAGGACCCCACGTCGCGCAGGATACCGCCCCGCGGCGCGGGAATCCGGGATTCCTCTGTACTGTCAGGGCCGACGTCGGTCATCGAGTCTCATCGCCGGCGGGCGGATTGGGCAACCAGTGACCGAGTTTGCTGGCCTTGGTAAACAAATATGCTTCGTTGTGCGGATTGCTCCCGCATTCATGCGGAATCCGCTCCACAACCTCGATGCCACCAGCCTGCAAGGCATCGACCTTGCGCGGATTATTGGTCATCACGCGCAGCCGTTGTACGCCCAGCTTGCGGAGCATATCGATCGCTGTTGCGTATTCACGCTGGTCAGGCGCAAAGCCCAGCTGCTCGTTGGCTTCAACCGTATCGGCTCCGGCTTCCTGTAGGGCATAGGCGCGAATCTTGTTGGCCAGCCCGATTCCGCGTCCTTCCTGCCGCAAATACAGCAACACGCCCACGCCGGTCTCAGCGATCCGCTGCAGGGCGGCCTGTAGCTGCTCACCACAGTCACAGCGCAGGCTGCCGAGCACATCTCCGGTCAGGCATTCGGAATGGACCCGGCACAGGACCGCATCCACCGCGGTCCACTGACCCATGGTGAGGGCGACGTGCTCCTTGCCATCCGGAGGCTCGGTAAAGACATGAACCTGGAAGGCTCCATACTTTGTCGGCAACTGCGAGTGGGCGAGCAACTCAGACATCACAGGCACCGATTTGCGCGCGCAGGACGCCGGCCGCCCAGGCTGGCAGAAGTAGGGACGAACTTGGACATGTGTCTATTCTCGCACGCCACGCCGGTCCGGCGAGAGCGACCGCCCATGCGGGAAGGACGGATGCGCGATTTTACGGGGTATATGAAACACCGGAAGATCGCCTGACCCGACGCCCGGAATGCCTTATTGCGCAAATCGCGTTGACGTCAGCCGGGGCATATCCGATAGTTGCCCCTTCGACTGTGCCGTGCGTCGAACAATACACTGGTGGGATTTAAGGGAGGAGCGAATGGCGGCAGTAGGCGGCGACACGATCATACCGACCAATTGGACGGGCCTGATTGTCACACTCTTGATAGTGGGGGCAATCGCGGCAGCGACCTATTTCGGTCTTGATTTGAAATTTGGACAGGAGAAAGCGGTCGAAGTCGAGGACAAGGTGAGTCTGCAAGAAATCTTTTCCGCGAATTCCAGCCGCTTGATTCAAATGGCGGATACGGCACGGGTTTCGACCCGTGCCGCACTGCCCGCGCCGAGCCCCACCGTAGCCCAGACTGATCCCGACCCAGACCCCATGGAGGATAGCGTTGCGGCCGATTTAGCACCGCCCCCCGAACCTGCGCCAGCACCGACGCCTGAACCCAAACCGAAAACAACGCCCGCACCCGTTGCCAAGGCGCCGGCGCCGGGCGCAAGATCCGCGCCGAAACCGGCACCGGTGATTGATGCCCAGCAGAAACCACCTGCGGATGCCATAAATGCCTGGTGGGCCGAATCTGAAGGCAGCCTGTCCCTGCGTTACGCGGGCGCGCTGGATCGCGGCGACCAGCCCAGCAATGCCATCGCCCTGATGTTCAGCGAACCGGTTGATCCCGGCGCGTTGAGCAGCCACGTGATCGTGAGCGATCAAAGTGGCAAAGTCATGGGCGGCGTCTGGAAGGCGGCCCGGAATCCGAACATGCTGTATCTGGAAGGAGTGGAGACCGGGCGTTATACGCTAATCGTCAAGCGCGGCCTGAGCGCCAGAACCGGCAACGCGCTTAACAGCGACCTTGCCGGCCCCGTCTACATCTACTGATTTTCAAGCCCGGTTCCGGCCGGGCTTTTTTTCGAGTAAAACATGAACGATCGTTCGCGAACGCCATGACGACCCTGTATCTGCTCCGGCACGGCCAGGCCTCATTTGGACAGGCCGACTACGACCGACTGTCGGAACTGGGCCAGCAACAGGCCGCTATCCTTGGCGAGCACCTTGCCCAACGGAGGATTGAGCTCAGCGCCTGCTATAGCGGCCAGCTACAGCGTCAGCGCGTCACAGGCGAGCTGGCCCTGGCGCGAATGCCGGCTGCGCGAACTCGCGTCCAGATCGACGCCGCCTTCGATGAATACGACGCTGATGGCGTGTTCCGCACCTATCTACCCCGCGTCGTGGAAGACCAGGCGGAGTTTGCCGCGGTCAGTCGCGATCTGAGTCGCGACCGGCGCCAGTTCCAGAAGGTGTTTGCCGCGGTGATTCAGGCCTGGGCTGATGATTCAGCGGGCGGCGACGGACTTGAATCCTTTCCGGCCTTTCTTGAGCGTGTCGCTGCCGGGCTCAACCGTCTGCGGGAGCGCCATGGCAAACACGAAAACATAGCGGTCTTTACCTCGGGCGGAGTCATTGCGGCCGCCATGCGCCTCGTGCTGGGTCTGAACAAGCAGACCATGTTCGACCTGAACTGGCGCATCGCCAACGCCTCGCTCAGCGAAATTCATCTGCGCCCGCACGGCCTCTACCTTCACGGTTTCAATGCCACGGCGCACCTGCAGGCCCAGGGCGCGAAATATCTCACATATCGATAGGACAATCCCATGGACTTCTCAATATCGCCTGAACTGCAAGATCGGCTGACGACCGCGCTGGAATTCGTTGAATCCGAACTGCAGCCGCTGGAACCCCTGTTCCTGGCGGGCGACTTCGCGCGCTTGGACAGCGCCTTGGTCGCCAAATGCGAGGCCGTCAAGTCCATGGGACTATGGGCCCCGAATCTGCCACAGTCCATCGGCGGCGCGGGTTTCAGCCTGACCGAACTCGGCCTGATGTCAGAGGTTCTGGGCCAGTCACCGTTGGGACATTACAGCTTTGGCTGCCAGGCCCCGGACGCGGGCAACGCCGAACTGCTGCTGGAGTTCGGCAGCCCAGCCCAGCATGCACAGTTCCTGCAGCCGCTGGCTGCGGGTCAGGTGCGCAGCTGCTTTGGCATGACCGAACCGGCCCAAGCGGGCTCCAACCCCACCACCCTGGCGGCCACCGCGGTGCGCGACGGCAAAGATTTCGTCATTAACGGGCACAAGTGGTTTACCTCGTCTGCCGACGGCGCGGCTTTCTGCATCGTCATGGCCGTGACCAACCCCGATGGATCGCCCCATGAACGAGCCAGCATGATCCTGGTACCCACCGATAATCCCGGCTGGCAGTTTGTGCGCAATATTCCGATCATGGGCGAAAGCGGCCAAGGCTATTACAGCCATGCGGAGATCCGGCTGGTGGATTGTCGGGTGCCCGCCAGCAATCTGCTGGGTCCGCAGGATAAAGGCTTCGCGCTGGCTCAGCATCGCCTGGGGCCCGGACGCATCCACCACTGCATGCGCTGGATCGGCATTTGCCGCCGCGCGCTCAACATGATGATGGACCGGGCCCTGGCGCGCGAACTCAGTCCCGGAGAACCGCTGGCCGAAAAGCAGACGATTCAAAACTGGATTGCCGAATCGGCAGCAGAACTGGAGGCGGCCCGCAGCCTGGTCTTGAAGGCTGCCTGGACCGCCGAACACCAGGGATTCAAGCAGGCCCGGGACGAGATCGGCATGATCAAGTTTTTCGCCGCCGAGGTTCTGCAGCGCATTGTCGACCGGGCCTTGCAGGTTCATGGTGCGCTCGGAATGACCGAAGACACGGTGCTGTCCTGGTATTACCGGCACGAGCGCGCGGCCCGCATCTATGACGGGCCTGACGAAGTGCATAAAGCCGCGCTGGCGCGCCGTATGTTGCGGAACCGGCTGGCGGCTTGAACCACTGCAGTTACGCTCAGTTTTGTCGTCGCCACGACCTGTCGGCGACTGCGGTCTATACGGCGTTTTACGAGAACAACCGCCAGCGCATCCCGGCCCTGCGGGAACATTCCGCCATTGTTTGCCTCAGGCGGATCATTGAGGCCAGTTTTCAGATCTCGAATCGCAGCGGCTTCCAGGGAATGGGCCTGCGCGATCTCAGCCGCGCGGTGGGCATGAGCATCGGCTCCCTTTATCGCTACATCGGCAGCAAAGACTTACTGGCGCAGATGATTCTTGAGCACACCCAGTTCCTGGCTCAGACCATACTCGGACAGCACGCGATTTCGCAATTGGCGCCTTCGGCCCGCCTGGCCGCGCTGTTACGGCTCCACGTGTACGTCAGCGAAAGTCTGCAGGCCTGGTTTTATTTCAGCTACATGGAAGCCAAGGTGCTGCCGCCGGCGCAACGTCGCGAAGCCGTGCGCGGGGAACGGGCCACCGAGGATCTTCTGCATACCGCAATCCAGGCCGGACAAGCGCTTGGCGACTTCGCGCCGCAGCGCGATGCGCGGCTGACCGCCGCCATGCTCAAGGGGCTCCTGCAGGACTGGTATCTCAAGCGCGGCAAGTATCGCCATCGAGCGGTCTCCGTCGACGACTACGCGCAGACCGCGATTGATTGGGCGCACTGCTTTCTGGCGCCTCCAGGCGGCGACCCGAGCCAAATCACTTGAATTCATCAATCTAAGCGCATGATATTGGAGCTTTTATGAGTACAGACCGTTTTTCTCTGCAGGGTCAGGTTGCGCTGGTGACCGGATCCAGCCGTGGCATCGGCGAAGCCAGCGCCCGCCTGCTGGCCGCGCATGGCGCGCAGGTGATTGTCTCCAGCCGCAAGCAGGAATCCTGCGAATCGGTCGCCGCCAGCATTCGCGCAGACGGCGGCCAGGCTGTCGCACTGGCCTGCCATGCCGGGCATCTCGAAGAGATGCAGGCGCTGGTCGACAAGATCGTCGCAGATCAAGGGCGGCTGGACATCCTGGTCAACAATGCCGCGGCGAATCCCTTTTTTGGCAATGTGCTGGATACCCCGATCGAAGCCATCAACAAGACCATAGAGGTCAACCTGCGCGGTTACTTCGTCATGTCGCAAATCGCCGGGCGGCAGATGAAGACTCAGGGTGGGGGCGCGATCGTGAACGTCGCCTCCATCAACGGGGTGCGGCCCGGCATGGCCCAGGGCATCTATTCGATAACCAAGGCTGCGGTGATCAACATGACCCAGGTCTTCGCCAAGGAATGCGCGGGATTCAGAATCCGCTGCAACGCCGTATTGCCGGGTCTGACGGACACCAAGTTCGCTTCCGCCCTGACCCGCAACGAGAGCCTGCTCAAACAGATGCTGCCGATGATTCCGCTTAACCGCTACGCCAGCCCCGATGAAATCGCGCCGGCCGTGCTCTATCTCAGCTCACCCGCGGCCAGCTATGTGACGGGGTCCTGCGTGACCGTGGACGGCGGCTTCCTGGCTGGCGGCGGACTCTAGTTCAGGCTGCTGGCGCGTCGGTGCGATAGACGCAGGTTGTAGTTCCGTCAAAAAACTCGGTGCAATGATCCAGACGCGCACCGATTTTTTCCGCGACCCGAATCGAGGCGAGATTGTCCGGATCGATAAGATGAATGAGATAGGGTCGCCTGAGTGTGGTGAAGGCATAATTCCTCGCCACGCGGGCCGCCTCCGTGGCAATACCCTGCCCCCAGTAACTGCGCTTGATGCTCCATCCGAGTTCGAAATCCGGCCAGCCTTCGGGATCGATAAAACCCACGACTCCGCAAAAAGCGCCCGAATCGCGAAGTTCCACAATCCAGCGTCCGTATCCGCGAATCTGCCAATGACCCATGTTGACCGCCATTGCGCGCCAGGCCTTGACGCGATTCATGGGCGTGCCATCGCCGACATATCGTGCCCCTTCCGGGTCCGCGCAAAGTGCGGCAAAATCATCGAAATCCCCGGGCCGCCAGGCCCGCAGCGACAACCGTTCACTCTGCAATTCGTCCATCCGCAAGCTCCTTGTCCGCACCTTTTTCAAGACTTCTCAGCTGCGTTCAGAATAATACCGAGCGCTGGCTTAGCATGCGGCCCGTGCCAGCCGGCGGAGACACGACAATGGTGCCCGCATCTGGATTGGAACTGAATTGAATGACTTGCCCTGGGCCCACGGCGGGCCAGCGCTGCAGGCGAAAATCCGCAGTCAGCCCGAGGATTTTGCGGTTACCGAAGTGCTGGGCTTCACTGCGAATGGAGCAGGCCAACACCTGTTACTGACGGTGCGCAAGCGCAATACCAATACCGCCTGGCTGGCCGATCAGCTGGCCGCCTACGCCGGAGTCAAATCGGTGGCGGTGGGTTACGCGGGCGCGAAAGACCGATACGCCGTGACCACACAAAGCTTCAGCGTGAATCTGGCCGGCAAGCCCGAGCCGGACTGGAGCGAATTCCCCCATAAGAAGGACGTTGAAATCCTTTCGGCGGCCCGCCACAACCGTAAACTCAAACGTGGAGCCTTGCAGGCCAATCGGTTTACTTTGACTTTGCGCGATTGCGTGGGTCATTTCGCCAGCGCCGAGCAGCGCTTGAGCCAGATTGCCGCGCACGGCGTGCCCAACTATTTTGGCGAACAGAGATTTGGCAGAGGCGGCAGCAATGTGGCTCGTGCTGAAGCCCTGTTTTCTGGGCGACGGGTGGATCGCAAGACGCGCAGCATGTTGATCTCCGCAGCCCGTTCGCAAATTTTCAATGCGGTGCTGGCCGCCCGTGTTGAAGCCGGCACCTGGAATCAGGCCATGCCAGGCGAGATCTTCAGCCTCAATGGCTCGCGCTCCTGGTTTGCGCCAAAGTCCGAGGACGCCAACTTGGTCGAGCGCATGCAGAATGCGGACATTCACCCCTCTGGGCCACTTTGGGGCCAGGGCGCACCGCCCAGCAGCCTGGATTTGCTGGAACTGGAAACCCGCGTCGCAGCGGAATACGGAACTCTAACCCAGGGCCTGAAGGCCGTCGGCCTTGAACAAGACCGCCGCGCATTACGCCTGATCCCCACCGAGATGTCCTGGGAATGGCTCGATTCCAAGGCCTTGCAACTCGACTTCAGCCTGCCCGCAGGAAGCTACGCAACCGTAGTTTTGCGCGAACTGGCGCATTGGAATTGAGGGCAGACCGAAAGAACGCGCGGTGCAGTAAAGTCATGCTCGAGCAATGGATTCGCCACCCATGAGGAATCCGCCTCGGCGTCTACGGGGCTGTCAGACGCTTAGACGCCGACCCTGCTGCGCAACCGCCGGCCACCCGACGCTGCGGGTGCAGCCTGGCGCTGCGGATGCGGAGCTGTCGTGCTTGACTGAGAATCGCAATCTGAGGCTCGCCTTAGTTGAAATCCTTGAAAAAATGTTCGGGCTCGAAGGCCCTCGCCGGCAGCTCCTTGAACATCAGGTCAATGCCTCCCATGCTCAGCACACTGCGACTATTCCGCTGCAGATCACGCATGGTGTAGGCAAACAGCATCCATACCGTGCGGTCGTATACCTGCTCGGAAACCAGGCTGCTGGTATCGGCGGTAAGAATTTTCCCGGCATGTCCCTTCGATTCGAAAAACACGCTTCTGAGCAGCATGCAGCTCTGTTGGTCGACATACGAAGTGATCTTGCCGAAACGGCTGGTGCCGGCTTCAGGAATCGTTGTCAGAACATAGGTCTTGCGGCCGTCAACATCGTCATCATCCTCCCGACTGGTTTCGCCATCGGCGAGCAGACCCTGTAACTGCTTCACATCCGCGACGCTGAAATCGGTGCCCCACAAGGGCTGTGAACGATCCTGGCCTGTGATTCGCCGGACCGACTTCATGGCCGGCAAATACATTTGTACGTCGTCGCCATCGTTGCTGCCGCGCAATAGAAATGCCGAACCTGCCAGGGAACTTGGACTCGCCACGCGCATATTGATCCGTTCATGACCTTCCCGTGTCGGCAGCCAATACAGCTTTGCGGTAATGACTTCCGTGTGACCCGAATCGTCCGTCGTCTCGATCCGAAAATCCCGCAGGGTGCCACGATCGACAAAGTTGCCTCGCATGCATCGCTGAATATCTGCGATGTTGCGCTCCGCCATCGCCGGAGCAATGCCCAGCAGGCTGTACGCCCCCACCATCAGCCCGCAGCCATACAGCCCGAAACTCCTGAATTTTCCCCTGGCCTCTTTCACCTCGTCCGCACACCCCCTGACCGGAGCCGTAGAGCATACAAAAGACCACACCGGAGTGTGCGCGCAAGTCGCGGTGCGGCATACTCGCGTACATCCGTTAATGCAGCGGGAGTAAGGGGCTGCGGCGCATGAGCAGCGAAGCTCTGAAATACGACACGGGGTTTGTCGCACTGTCGCCGCGGGCGATAGGATTGCGCGCAATCCTGCTGGTGGCGCTGACTCTGTTCGCCGGCCTTGCGCTGTTTCCCAATGGGCAGCTCGCCCTGGCCGTGGATTCTTCCCCCGCGGCCCTCGGCGGCGAGCAGACGAATGACAGCACCGATCACATCGTGATCGCGGGATTATCCAACGCACCGCTGACTCCCGACGCCATACGTGAACTGGCGCGCGTCGAGCGGCAACTGCGCGAGCAGAGCGAACTCAGCTCCATCCACTCCGCCGTATCTGTCAAGACGCCGGCAACCCTCGGTCTTGACATTGTGATGGCCACCTTGATCGGGCGACTCCAGGCAGCCAATGGTGAACCGGCTGGCGAACGCGAGGCGATTCTACAGGCCACCCAGGAACCGCTGTTGCGCGGCCGCTACATCAGCACGGACGGTCGCAGCGTCGCCATTCACGGCGAGCTGCATGGATCGCACGCGCAGCGCCAGCAGGCAGCGCGCTCTATTGACGACCTGCTCGAGGCTTTGCCCCATGGGACCTTGCGCTGGGAAATGACCGGCGCACCGCTGATCAGCGGCTTGATCGGTGATCTGATCATGCGGCAAATGACCATCGTCCTGCCGGCATCGCTGTTGATTTTTACCACGGTGATCTTGCTCGCCTTTCGCAGCCTCCTGGTGCTTCTGGGCACTCTCATCAGCATCCTGGCTGCGCTGCTCTGGACCCTGGGTGTCTGCGCCGCGCTGAGCTGGTCGCTGAATCTGGTCACCGTGATTCTCCCACCGCTGGTACTCACGCTCGCAGTGTCCTACGCCATGCATGTGGTGTCGGCCCATGCGGACCAGCAGTCGCTCGAAAAGGGTCTGCACAGCATTCGGCTGCCCCTGATTCTGTCTGCCCTGACGACGGCGGTCGGTCTCTCCGCGCTGGGTCTGAATTCGCTGTTTTCTGTCCAGCAGTTTGCCGCCTTGGGGTCCATTGGGACCGTGATGGCCGCACTGTCCGCCTGGACCATCCTGCCCCTGTTTCTCGCGTTCAAGAAAGCGCCGCCCAAGTTGTGGCCGCCGCTGAACTCGGCGCTGCTCTGGGTCGCCACACGCATCGTCCATGTCGCGATCGAGCATAGCTCAAGCATCTTGCGCCTCGGTCTGCTGGTGGCGTTGATCTGCGCACTGGGCGCAACGCTGATCCAGCCAGGGGCGCGCTATGTTCGCGACCTGCCGATGGAGCAGCCGGTCCGGCAGGCTTACGAGGACATAAGCCGCGCCTTCGGTGGCGCGACCCGTTTCGAAATCGACATCGAAGGCGCGTCGGCGGGAATCATGCTGGCGCCGGATGTCATGGCTGCGATCGACGATCTTGAACACTGGCTGCTGCAGCAAGCGGAAGTCGGCAGCGCCATTTCACCCATCGATTTCATCAAGCGCCTGCGCCAGGCGTTTGGCAGCGGGACACCCGCAGATTATGCGCTGCCGGACAACGCCGATATGGCCAGGCAACTGATCTATTTCGCGGCGCCGGACGAAATTTACCAATATACCAATCGCGCCTTTTCGAAAATGCGCATCGCTGTGGTCACATCCGAAACCGACACGCCGCAGCTGATGGCCCTGTTCGCGCGTATAAACCAGCGTGTCGAACAGCTTCCGCCGGGGCTGGAAGCACACATCAGCGGCGATGCCGTGGAGCTTACCGAAGTCATTCGCAAGCTCACCGACGGGCAGCTGAAGTCGCTGGGTATAGCCGGCCTGGCCATCTATATCTTGCTCAGCCTGCTATTCGCCTCACCCAGGGTCGGAGCAATGGCGATGCTGCCTAATGCGGTTCCAGTGCTGGCCTTTTTTGCCTTGCTCGGGTTCACGGGCACTCCGCTCAGCCCGACCACTGCGCTGGTGGCTTGCATCGTGCTGGGCATCGCGGTGGACGATACCCTGCATTTGTTGGTGCGCTTCAATCAGCTGGCGAAAGATCTGGCGAACGAGGCCGAGGCATCGCGGGCCGCCGTCAAAGAGGTGATGCGGCCCATCACCTTGACCACCATCGCCGTCTGCCTGGGCTTCCTGACCCTGGTCGGCAGCCCGTTCCACAGCCAGGTCATGTTCGGTGTCTTGGCCGCAGCCACCCTCATCATCGCCTGGATTTCAGACCTGCTCCTGGCTCCGGCCGTCAGCGCCCGTTCTTCGATCGTGACCCTGTGGGACCACATGCGCCTGGACCTCGGGGGTGCTCCGCATCACACCATTCCGTTGATGGCCGAGATGAGCGAACGCCAGGCCCGTCTGCTGGCTTTGAACGGCAGTATTCGCACCCTTGCCAGTGGCACGGAACTCATCCATCAGGGTGATTCCGGCACCGATATGTATGTCGTACTGGACGGCTGCTTCGACGTCGAATACCAGGATTCCAGTGGCAAGACCCATTTGCTCACCACCCTCCAACGCGGTGCGACGCTTGGAGAAATTGGGCATTTCTCGGCTGTTCGTGCCGCGACCGTGCGCGCGATGGAAGCATCGCGGGTACTCGTGCTGAATGACGAGATACTCGAACGACTGCGCCGACGGCATACGAGCGTCGCCGCTCTGGTCTATCGCAACCTCAACAGAATTCAGGCGCACAGCCGCCTCGATCAGCAGCAGGACCAGACGGCCTGAGGGTCGGCAGACTTTCGAATTTGCGCGCTCGGCGCGAGATTTTTGCGCGCTGGGCCGAATTCCGGGTGAGGCCAGGGGCCTGCGCAGCAGCACGCCGAGCGGAAATCGCAGTTGATCCTGGGTGGTCCGGCAGACGGCGAGGCCAGAGCCCGCCTGAAAAGCGCGCCACCACGCGCCCCAACTTGCCGCCCGGCGCGGAGCCCGGATCAGGCAGCGCGGGCCCAGACGGAGGTCAGAATCCGAAGGGCAGCTCCAGTTCGGCGGAAAGATTTAATGAGCCCTCACGGGGTTCGCTTTGCAGGGATCGCGGCCAGCTGTAGCCGGCACCGAGTTTCAGAAACAGACGGTCGTAACTCACGGGCAGACGGAGAAATGCGTTGCCACCGGCCTCACGTATCGGGACTTCGTGCTCCGTCTCACCGCGCACAAAGAGTTCCCCTGCGATTCCCCGCCCCTTCTGCAGATTGAAGTAGGAGATCATCGCACTGCGCCAGTCCAGCCCGTCGGCCTTTTCACTGATCGTGCCGTAGCTGTTCCAGCGAAACAGGACAAGTTTGCTCATTGAATGCGTCCAGTCGATGTCGGTCGTGGCGCCCAGTCCTTCCTGATTGGTCCAGAACAGGGTTTCTCGCAGGCTAAGCACATCAGCGTCGCTTGAATGCGCCAGGAGCGAGTAGCGGTTCTGCACGAAGAGTTTCGGATTCGACAGGCCGCGGATTCCGACCCTGAAATCTGCGCGATAGAACCTCGATGAAGGGAAACTGTATCCCAGCCCTGCCAGCCATTTGGCGTCGCTCTGCAGATTCCGAAATTGGTTGCGCTGAGCGAAATTATTGTCTTCACGGCCCTTGATGATTTCTTCGTCGTCCCCCAGGCCGGCGAAGGCGGAAAGCCGGCGTTTCAGGACCGGCAATTCGGTTTTTACCTTCAGTTTAATGCGGGTCGCATTGCCAAAATAATCGGACTGCAGATGCGTCAGCTCCAGGTAACCATGGGTTCTGCGCGCCTCAAGAATGTTGCCATCACGACCGGTTATACCGTCCAGCCAGAGTGCTGTGTGACACAGGGCCTTCTGCAAATGATTGCTCACCCTGTCGATGATGTCCCCTTCATACTGGTAGGTGTCGCAGGGCGCAGCCACCCGAATTTTTGGCAATTTTGCGGCCACCGGAGATTCGGCCGCCGGCTGATTCCCCTGGTCCTCTTGCGCCGTTTGCGCCGCGCCTGCGAAAGGCAGGGTGATGAGCCAGACGATCAGCCAGTTCGACAGCGCAGGTCTGGGAGCGGGGTTCTGCATGTTCTGGAATCCGGTTTCGAAGCTTCGATCTCGATTCGCGCAGCGGAGGGTGCCTATTATCCCCGTGTCTGGCCGACCCATACACTACCAAGCTGGCCCTTGAGGAGTTCAAATTTCTTGCTCACGCAGCGTTGCCGCTCTCTCCCGCCCGGTCCGAACCGCGCCCTTACATCCGCTTGGCGACCTCGTCAAGCATGACCTCGGTGGCGCCCCCGCCGATGGCCTCCACCCTGGCATCGCGAGCCATGCGCTCGATGGTGGTTTCCCGCAGATAGCCGGCCCCACCATGGAACTGCACGCAGTCGAACAGCACCCGATTGACCAGATCGCCACATAAGGCTTTGACCATCGAAACTTCCTTGACACAGGAGTGGCCCTGAGTATCCAGCCAGGCCGTGTGGTACAGCAGCTGCCGCGCCGCGGCCACTTGGCTTTGCCGTTCGGCCAGACGCTGGCGTATCACTTGTTTGTCCCACAGCACCCCGCCAAAAGCCTTGCGCTGTTTCACGTATTCGCAGGTGATATCGATCCCGGCCTGGGCTTCGCCTATGGACTGGGCAGCCACCGTGAGGCGCTCATTCTGGAAATTCTGCATCACGGCATAAAAACCCTGATTCAGTCCGCCCAGCATGTTTTCCGCTGGCACCCGGCAGTTGTCAAAAACCAGCTCCGCCGTATCCGAGCAGAGCCAGCCTGACTTGTGCAGGGCCCGGCCCACGGAAAAGCCCGGCGTGCCCTTCTCGACCATGAACATGGTCATGCCGCGCGAGCCCTTGGCCGTGGGATCGGTTTTGGTGGCGACAAAATACAGGTCGGCATGCACGCCGTTGGTAATGAACATCTTGTTGCCATTGATGACCCACTCGTCACCCTGTTGCTCCGCGCGGGTCTTGATGCCGGACACGTCCGAGCCCGCATCGGCTTCGGTGACGGCCACAGCCGTAATCAGCTCGCCCGCAACGATGCGCGGCATGTATTTGGCCAGCTGCGCCGGATTGCCGGCATTGCTCAAATGTGGTGAAGCCATGTCGGTATGCACCAGCACGGTAATGACGAAGCCGCCGTAAGTGCTGCGCGCCAGTTCCTCGGCCAGCACAATGCTCGACAAGGTATCGAGTTCAGAACCGCCGTATTCCTGCGCGTGGCGGATACCCAGCAGGCCCAGCTCACCCAATTTCCGCAAAACCTCGCGTGGCACCATGCCGGCGGCTTCCCAGGCATCGCCGTGGGGTTTGACTTCACGCTCCACAAAACGCCGCACCTGGTCGCGCAAGAGCTCATGCTGCGCGTTGAAATAAATCGATTCGCTAATCATCCGGCGTTTCCTTTAAGCGGATTCGGCTTTGAAAATCACCAGGCTATCGCCGCTATTCACGGCGTCACCGGCCTGTACCGGCACCTGGCTAACCACCCCGTCGCGGCCAGCGCACAGTTGTTGCAGCATCTTCATGGCTTCCAGCACCACCAGCGGCTGGCCCTTGCTCACAGGCTCATCGGGCGCCACCAGCACTTGAACGATTTGCCCCGGCGTCGGCGCCAGGATGGCCAAGTCCTGATTCGCGTGATCGGCCGCCCCCCCCAGCAAAGCTTGCTCGGCCAGCAGCACCCGGAATTCCGGTTGCCCCGCGAAGTCATGCAAGCACAGGGTCTCGCCCGCGCTGCTGTAGCCGAGTACACGCTGACCTTCAGAGCTTTGGTAATACAAATGATCGGAACTCAGGCGGGCCTGGTTGACGCTCAAGATCACTTCACCGCCACAGGACAGCTGAAATTCACCCGCACGTCCGGCGATTTCAAATTCCAGTGGCTCATCCGCGACCAGGTAGTAGCACGCCTTGGCCACCCGGCCACTGGGTGCGCCCAGACGCCAGGCGCCCAGACTCAGCCAGGGCGACGCGCTGCGGCTCTGTGCAGCACAGAGATGTTTGACGAGTACCGCTTCGGCCTGCTCGCGGCGACCGATTTGCGGCGCTTGCCAGCCTCCCGGCCAGCTCTGTGCCAGCAGTGTGGTGAGGTGCGCGCCGGCAGCAAATTCCGGAAGGCTCAGTACATCGCAGAGAAAATCGCGATTCACGCCGACGCCACTCAAACGCAGCGCGCCGAGGCCGCGGCGCAGCTTGCGGATCGCCGCCGCACGATCTTCGGCATGGGCTATGAATTTGGCCAACATGGAGTCGTAGTACGGAGTAACCTCACTCCCCACCCCCACGCCGCTATCAATCCGCAAGCCGTCAATTTTGGGTTCTGAATAATGGCGAATCAGGCCGGTTTGGGCCTGATAGTCGATCGCGGGATTTTCCGCGGCCAAGCGGGCTTCCATCGCCCAGCCCGTGCAGCGCACTGCATCTTGCGCAAAGCTGATGGACTCACCCATGGCGATGCGTAACTGCCAGCCGGCCAGATCTATG
>JBFIIN010000011.1:0-19085 GCA_041601225.1 Oceanococcus sp. | reverse complement strand
GCGAATTTCGTGGCTCATGACCGCCAGAAAGCGCGATTTGGCCTCACTGGCGGCTTCGGCATCATACAGCCGCCGCAGCTGCACATAGTTTTCCGCCAACTCGTCGTTGGCCTGTTCAAGCTGACGGGCGTGGTCGGCCAGCGTTTCCTCGGCGAGGCGCCGCAGGCGCACCATGTCGTTGAAGCTGGCGGCCAGCCCACCGAGCTCATCATGACGCAGCTCCTCGATCTGATGCGTCATATCACCGGCGGCGACGCGCTCGGCGCCAAGACGCAGGCGCTCTATGCCCTGGCGAATATCCCGGGCCAGGCGCAACGAAATCCAGAGTCCCAAGGCCAGCAAACCAATGGCCGATGCCAGTATCGTCTGCACCACTGTGCGGTTCACCCACCGCGCAGCGGTGCTGAGCGTAGCTGAAAATTCGGCCTCCAATGGCGTCAGCCAGGCATTGATCTCATCGATTTTTTCGAGGAAGGCGCCGCGCTGCTGCGCGGTGAGTGGACCGGCCTGCACCGCCAAATGCAAATCATCCGCCACCATCATGAGCCGGTCGATACCAGCATCGCCCTGCTGCCAGATGGAAATGGCCTTATCGAGGTAACTGACATTGCGGAAATTTCTGTACAGGGAGATCAGATTGGGCACCTCTTCCCGCACGATGCCTCCGCGTACCCAGCCATCTTCCACGACCGCATAGTCGTACTCAGGCTTGTCCATTTCCAGGCGCGCCTGGCGGTAGGCCAGAGTCACCTCGACCGCCTCCTGATAGCGCTCGAAGTCCTTCAATTCCGCTGAGAGCGTGTAGCGATTGAGATGATAGACTGCGCTCTTCTGCGCCTTCGACCACAAGCCCTCACCGCCGACATAGCCGCGCACGGCATCGGTCGCTCGCAGGGCCACCATGACCACCAGCAACAGGGCGCCCACCACCAGACAATTGGCAAAAACAATTGCCGCGAGCTTGCGCGAGATCGAAAGGCGCTGCATCCAGCGCCTCGGGTTGCTCGCGGCGCGCTTTGCATTGAACGGGTCCGCTGGCTTGGCCCCGACCGGTTGATCAGCCATCACGGATTCGCTGTTTTCGCTCTGTGAACATGGAATCACCACAGCGTCGGACGATGGCCCAGTGTACAGCGCGCCGGTAAAGAAACTGCGAATCAGGCCCCGCCCGGCGCCACGGTATAGCCGGGCAGATTCGTCAACTGGCTGATCGTGCCTTCGCGCCGGTCGAGCAGACACAGATTGCGTTCGCGTCCCTGGCGACGCCGGAAAACCAGCCACGCGCCATCCGAAGACAGGGCCGGCGAGGCATCTACGCCGGCACCTTGGGTGAGCGCGCCGGACCTTGATCCATCCGTATCACGAAGGTCGGATCGCTATCGTCGACGACTCGACAAAGCCGCGGTTGCTCGGGTCGGTGGCGCTGGTCGCCGTGGGCTTCAACGAACGGCCTGAGTTCGACCGCCCCCGGCCAGAGCCGCGCCAGCGTCGCTGAACCACAGCTTTACGGTTCAGGCTGTGTCCACAGGTGTGCGTTGAACCCAAAATCCTGGCATCGATCTCAGCCGTTTCCACCGACCCTGATTCGGTCAGTCAATACGGCCGATGAAATGCCCAGCGCCCGTGCTGCCAAGCCGGTCAAGGCCAGCGAATCCTGCAGCAAGGCAAACCCCGGCGTACCTGCGCGCCCTGCGGCAGCGGGTCAGGGCAGCGGCACCACGATGCTGACCGCGATCGCGATTCGCCGGGCGCGATTCAGATAGGAATGGGTCTGGTCGCCGGGAAAGGCGAGCACATCGCCTGCCCCGACCACGAACAGTTCGCCGGCAACCAGCACGGCCAATTCTCCAGCCAGGCCGTACAGATATTCCTTGGTTCCGCGCAGGTGGGGCGTGCCGACAATGCTGACCCCTGGCGGATACTCCATGCGCACGATTTCCAGACCTCGCACGCGTTCCGGGAGCAGCTGGTGGATGCGGGCCTCACCCCGCTTCTCGACCGGTATCTGCGCAGCCGTCGTCAGCACCGCGTCAGCGCGTGGCGGCGAGATCAGTTCCTCGATGCTCACCCGCAGGGCACCAGCAACGGCATCCAGATTTGACAACGACGGGTTGCCGCCGCCGCTTTCCATGTGGGCAATCGTCGAGCGCGGAACCGCCGCACGCAGCGACAGCTGGTGCTGCGACCAGCGCTTGTGACGCCGCAAGGTGAGCAGATTTCGCGCCAGATGCTGGGCGATGGTCATGGTCGTCATCCCCTGAGCAGTCGGTCCATATATTAGCATTAGTGCCAATTTTCCAGCGAATAGGCGCTACGCTGGACAGCACACGATCCACGGAGACAACTTATGAGCACACGCCTGGAGCATGCCAATCTCAGCGTCCGCGATATCGATGCCGCGATCCACTTTCTGACCACGGCATTACCGGACCTCAAGGTCCGCCAGGAGGCGCGCGACGCCCAGGGTGAGCGCTGGGTGCACCTGGGCTCGGATGACTTCTACATAGCCCTGAACCAAGCCCGCGCGACCGCGAGCGCGGTTTTCGTTCCTTACGCCGGGCAGCCGGGCGTCAATCATCTGGGCTGGGTTGTGGACGACGCCGCGGCGGTGCGGCGCCGTCTGCTGGCAGCGGGCTACACCGACTCGACGTATCCCAACGCCCATCCACACCGGACCCGCGTCTACTTCCATGAAGCGGAGGGCAACGACTGGGAATTCGTCGAATACCGCAGCGCAGAGCCGGCGCTGCGCAACGACTATCAATTGCCAGATCGTTCAAGCGGGACGACAGCCACCTGACCCTGTTGCGTCAAATGCCCTAAACCCGGCGCCGCGCGGGTCACGCGGGGCGCCGGGCCGGCCAGGCTTCCCGAGGGAACTGATCGGCTAGGCGGCTTGACGCCACATGCGAACTAAAAGCCGTACGTCGCCGCCAACCCCACGGTCCGGGGTTCGACGAAATTGGCGATCGTCAGGCTCTGGAACAGGCCGGGGCCGAAATCAATGTAGTTGTTGGCGGCATTCTCGTTCAATAGATTTCGACCCCACAGCGCAACCGACCAGTGCTCGGCCCGTTCCCAAATCAGGCGGGCGTTGAGCAGGCCATAGGCCTGCACCTGCGAGTCGCCGGCCACCTGTCGGGAGTCGTCATATCCGGGATCGCCAGGGCCGCTCAGCTGGTAGGGGTAGGTATAGAAACTGTCGGTCCAGACATAGTCCACCACCGCACGAACCCCGCCCCCGAGCAATGTCGCCAGATGACTGTCGAGCACCAGATTGAAGGCCTTTTCAGGGGCATGCACAAAAGCCCGGTTGTCGGCCTGATTGCCAAAGTTGCCCTCTGCGTCCTCATCGTCGAACACGTCGTATTTGGCATCAAGCAGTGACAGGCTGGCGCTGAGACGGGTCCCGGTGAATGGCCGCAGCACAGTTTCGATTTCCAGTCCGCGCACCGTCGCCCTGCCAGCATTGCGCACGACGGTGGCCGCTGCCCCGCCGCCGGTGAAGATGGAGGCCTGCAGATCCTCGAGCTTGTTCTGGAACAGGGCGACATTGGCGCTGAGCAGTCCGTCCAGCGCATGGGCCTTCAGGCCCAGTTCGATGGAGCGCTGTCGCTCGGGTCGGAAGGGCACCAGGGTTTGCGCCTGGTTGTCGTTGCTGGTGTCTGGATTGCCGTCGTCCGGCGTGTCCTGCAGATTGCTGTATTCGCCGTTGTAGCCGCCGCTCTTGAAGCCTTCGGCATACCGAATATAGGTGTTGAGCTGGTCACTGAATTTCCAGGCAGCCGACAGCAGCGGGGTGGTCGCGTCGAACGCCGCATCCGGAGTCCGGAAACCTTCGGCGATGTAGTACACGAAGCCGGCGCCACCCTGGTCCTCCAGGCCGGGAATCGGATTTTCATCCGGAGCTGGGGCGAAGCCCAGCACGCGCTCCAGGGTCTTGGTCTCGCGCGTATGGCGCAGACCGAAAGTTAGCGTGAGTCGCTCAATGCCGGTCCAGTCGGCTTGGCCATAGGCTGCCCAGGCCCGGGTTTCCGTGCCGTAGCGCGAATCAAAATTGAGGCTGCCCTCATAGAAGGTTTGCGGATTGTTGGTGTAGCCGTCGTCGGTGAACCAATACAGCCCGCCGGTGTATTGCACGGCGCCCAGACGGCCGCCGATGTTGAGGTCCTGTGAGAATTGCTGGTAGTCGGTGAAGCGCTGGGTGTGCGCGAGCATCTGTGGTGAGCCGTCCAGGTCCAGCGAATCTGCCCAGTTCAGTGTGCGCCTGGCGGTGATTGATTTGATGTTGAAAGCCTCGCCGAGTGTCCAGCTCAGCGTGAGGGCATGGCCCTGCGTGTCGGCACGTTCGAAGGAGATCGAATCAATATCAGCGTGATGCTGGCGCTCTCGCGCCACCCAGGGTTCCGAGGCTGGATTCTCGTGCCGCACCAGCTGCAGGTAGTTGTTGGTCTGATCGGTGTCCGAGCGGTCGTAGCGGTAGACCGCGTCCAGGCCGGTAGCGATGTCGAACAGCGCGGTTAGCTGCACTGCATCGTTGTGCCGGTTGTTCAATTCATCCACCGGGCTGCTCTCGGTGGTGCTGACCCAGCCATCCCGGCGCTCGCTGCGGGCACCGACCTTGGCAGCGACCGGTCCGATGCGGGGCAGGTCCAAGGTCGCCCGATAGACCTGCTGCTGGTAACGCCCGAATTCCACGCCGGCACGCCCGCCGAACGCACCGCTGGGCTTGCGGGTTACCAGGTTGATCGTGCCAGCAATCGTATTGCGGCCATACAGTGTCCCCTGTGGACCACGCAGCACTTCGACACCGGCCAGGTCGGCCACGTCGAACACCGAGCCCTGAGCCTTGCCGATGTAGACGCCGTCCAGGTACAGACCCACGGCCGGATCCCAGTAGAGGGCAGGATTGATCTGCGAGGAACCGCGGATCGTGATCTGCGAAATCGTGGTATTGGCGGGCGAACGGCTGATCTGCAGCCCGGGCGCGATCGAGTTCAGCTCATCAATGCGCTCAATACCGCGGGATCTCAGCGCGTCGGGGCCAAGTGCGGTAACGGCGATTGGAACGTCAAGCAAACTTTCGCGTCGGCGCTGCGCGGTGACCACAATTTCCTCCACCACAGCTGCAGGCTTTGCGGGGATTTCCGGCTCCGCGTCATCGGGCAATTGGATGACCTCAAGCTCGGGCGTCTGAGCCCATGCGCCCGCGCTGACCAGCAACACCGCTCCCCAGTATTTCCCGCCTGCCATGTTCTGCTCCCCCGTGGAATGCACGGAACGCTGCGGTTTTACACCGCCCTTGTCGTGATCCGAAAGGATGAGAGTACATGGTCGCGGCGCACGAGCGAGAGTCCGGCAGGCGCCGGCTGATCAGCACATGATCAGTGCCGTGGACAGCAATCCATGCTCACGCGAACAACTTAGAATCCCTGCACGCCTGCGCTCCGGGTTTCGATCCGGACATCGGTCAGAACTGAATTCGCGATAAAACAATCGGCGTGCGCGCGGGCGTGCAATTCATCGATCTGGGCCATGCTGGGCGCCTCCCCGGACCAGGTCACCGCAGGCTTCAGCGTCACCGCCGTCATCGCCAGCCGGCCGCTGAAATTCTTGCCCATGACACCCTCGGCCTGGTCGACATAGCGCTCGACGCACAAGCCGCCGGCACAGGCATGATGCAGGAAGAACAGCATATGGCAGGACGAAAGCGCAGCGACGAAAGCCTCCTCAGGATCCACCGCGGCCTGAGCTGAATACGGCAATGGCACGATATGCGGCGAACTGGACGCGGCCACCACGACCCCACCGTCGAAGCGCCATTCATGGGCACGGGAATAGCGGCGATCAATGAAAGCCTCACCGGCGGCGCGTTGCCAGATGATCGTGGCACCATAGCTGGCCATGCCTGCTCCTTCTGAAGGTGGCGAGCCGGAATTTATCCGGCTCGCACAACCGGGACAAGCCGGTCCAGACACCGCCATAATGGCGCATGAGCGGCAAAATGTGGCTCCCGACCGTTGCTGGCCCCGGCGCTGGCGCAATCGCTTTCTACTGGATCATCGCCCTAGGCCATGAGCCGGCGATGGCCTGGACCGCCGCCGTCACGACTCTGTGCGCGATCTGGTGGGTATTCGAGCCGATTCCCATTCCGGTCACTTCCTTATTGCCCCTGGCGATCCTGCCTCTGGTTGGCGTACTGACATCCAAACAGGTCGGCGCAGCCTATGGCAGCCCGCTGATTCTCCTGCTGTTGGGCGGCTTCATCCTGTCCAAGGCGATGGAACGCAGCGGGGCACATCGACGCCTGGCGCTCAATATGGTGCAGCTGTTTGGCCGGGCCGATCAGCGGCGTCTGGTGCTGGGCTTCATGGCAGCCGCCGCGTTGCTGTCAATGTGGATATCCAATACCGCCGCGACATTGATGCTGTTGCCCGTCGCCCTGGCTGTGCTCAATGATGACAACGGCGCCAGACTGGGTCCGACCCTGCTATTGGGGATCGCCTATGCCGCCAGTATCGGCGGCATGGGCACACCAATCGGCACACCGCCCAACCTGGTCTTCATGCAAGTCTACGGCGCCGAAATCGGTGAGACGCCCGGATTCCTCGAGTGGATGAGTTGGAGCCTGCCGCTGATCGCCCTGTTCCTGCCACTGGCCGGATTCTGGCTGACACGCGATCTGGGCGGACAGCCTGCGCCCAAACTGCCGCCGGTCGGGCGCTGGCAGCCCGCCGAAGTGCGAACCCTGCTGGTCTTCGGCCTCACAGCGGCGCTGTGGGTTACCCGCGAAGAGCCCTTCGGCGGGTGGAGCGCCTGGCTGAATCTGCCTCTGGCCAATGACGCCAGCGTGGCCCTGCTGGCGGTGGGCGCCATGTTTCTCATCCCGGATGGCCGCGGCAGCCGCTTGCTGGATTGGGAAACCGCCGAACGGATTCCCTGGGGCGTACTCATCCTGTTCGGAGGCGGCATCGCCATCGCGACCGCGTTTTCTGAGTCCGGCCTGAGCTTGCTATTGGGAAATGCCCTGGCCGCTGCCGGTAACTGGCCAGCCTGGATTGCGGTCATCGCAATCTGCCTGAGCGTCACGTTCTTGACCGAGCTGACCAGCAACACCGCCACCACGGTGCTTCTGATGCCAATCCTGGCCATCGCCGGTCAAGCCGCAGGTATCGATCCCCGCCTGTTGATGGTGCCGGCGGCGCTCAGCGCCAGCTGCGCCTTCATGTTGCCAGTGGCGACGGCACCCAATGCGATCGTGTATGGCACCGGGCGCGTCAGCGCACGCCATATGGCCCGCGAAGGCTTTCTGCTGAATTTGCTGGGCGCAGCCTGTATCAGCCTGATATGCCTGTGGCTGATTGCCTAGACCGGGCGCGCATGACCTCAATCATGGTTCACGGTGGCCGCTACGGCATACTGCAAGCGCCCGCACGGGAACGATTATGGCCAAAGCGTCAGCGCAAAACGGGAACACGCAGCAGGTATTCGCGACGCGCGCCCTGCGCAAGATCTATGGTTCGGGCGCCTCACAGGTTCAGGCTCTACGTGGCGTCGATCTTGAGATTCCGGCCGGCGAACTGGTGGTGCTGCTGGGCCCATCGGGAAGCGGCAAATCCACGCTGCTCAATATACTCGGCGGTCTGGATCGCCCCAGCTCGGGTCTGGTTTACTTCCGCGGTGAAGAGCTCACGGCTTTTGATGATGCCGCGCTGACCCACTACCGCCGCCGGCATGTGGGATTCGTATTCCAGTTCTACAATCTCATGCCCAGTTTGACCGCGCTGGAGAATGTCGAACTGGTGACCGAAATAGCCGACGATCCCATGCCCGCGGAGCAGGCCCTGAACCTGGTCGGCCTGACCCGACGCATGCACCATTTTCCGGCACAGATGTCGGGCGGCGAGCAGCAGCGTGTCGCCATAGCCCGGGCCATCGCCAAGCAGCCCGAGGTCCTGTTCTGTGACGAGCCCACCGGCGCGCTCGACAGCCAGACCGGGGTCCTGGTGCTGGAGGTCATCGAGCGGGTGCACCGCGAATTGGGAACCAGCGTCATGCTTATCACCCACAACGCGGGCATTGCCGCGATGTCTGATCGGGTCCTGAATTTCGCCGACGGATCCATTAGCACCATTCAGATACCGCAGCAGCGCCTGAGTCCGCGGGAAATCTCCTGGTGATGCACGGCCCCAGCAGCCTGGACCGCAAATTGCTACGCGATCTGTGGCATTTCCGTGGCCAGGTCGTCGCAATTGCAGTGGTGATTGGCGCTGGCGTGGGCATGTATGTCATGGCCAAGGGCATGCTGGATTCGCTTTACGAAACCCGCGCGGCCTATTACGAGCGCTACCGCTTCGCCGATCTGTTCGCACCGGCAAAACGGGCACCTGAATCATTACTGGCCACGATCCACGCTCTGCCCGGCGTCAAGGCCGCGGCCAGCCGGGTTCGCGCCGGTGTACTTCTTGATGTGCCCGGCATGGCCGCACCGGTCACCGGCCTGCTGCTATCGGCACCTGAGCGTCGCGGCGCGCGCATCAATGATGTGCATCTGCTGCGCGGGCGCTTGCCTGACCCGCGCCAGCCGGAAGAAGTCACCGTGGTCGAAGGATTTGCCAGTGCTCATCAGCTGGCGCTGGGGGATCGGATCAGCGCTGTCATCAACGGCCGCAAGCGGTCCTTGACCGTGGTCGGACATGCGCTGGCGCCGGAATTCATCTATGCCCTGCCCCCGGGCGATCTGGTGCCGGACGACAAACGTTTCGGCGTGCTGTGGATGGGTCGCAAAGCCCTGGCTCAGGCTTACGAATTGGATGGCGCATTCAATGAAGTGGTGCTGTTGATCAGCCGTGGCGCCAACCAGACGACGGTCATCGAGGCTGTGGACCGCTTGCTCGAACCCTATGGCGGGACCGGCGCTTACGGCCGCGATCGACAGATGTCCGATCAGTTCCTGTCCAATGAGATGAAGCAACTCGACACCATGTCGAAGATCCTGCCACCGGTGTTTTTACTGGTGGCTGCCTTTCTGCTGAATGTCGTGACCAGCCGCCTGATTGAAACCGAACGCGAACAGATCGGCCTGCTCAAGGCCTTCGGCTACGCCGACGGGCGGGTGGCGCAGCACTACTTGAAGTTCGCAGCCGCCATCGTGCTGCTCGGCTTGCTGATCGGTGGCGTATTGGGCGCCTGGCTGGGGCGCGGCATTGCCGCGCTGTACATGCAGTATTTCAAATTTCCGTTTCTGCTGTTTCGGGCCACGCCGGATATCTATGCCCAGGCGGTGCTGGTCAGTCTGGCCGCGGGCAGCCTGGGCACGATCAGCAGCGTGCGAAAGGCCGCCCGATTGAGCCCCGCAGTCGCCATGCAGCCGCTCGCGCCACCTGACTACAGCCACACCGCAGGGGGGCGCAAGCAGAAACTTCTCAGGCGCTGGCTGGATCAGCCCAGCCGGATGATACTGCGGCATATTCGACGCTGGCCAAGCCGTGCGGCCCTGACGGTGCTGGGTATCGGCCTGGCAATGGGCCTGATGATCGGAACCAGCTTCAGCATTGACGCCATGAACTACATGATCGATGTGAGTTTCAACCGTATAGACCGGCAGGACATGACCGTCAGCTTTGTCGAACCACGCGGCCCTGCGGCCCTGGATGCAGTGACGCAATTGCCAGGCGTTATGGCAGCGGAGCCCTTTCGGGTGGTGTCGGCCCGCCTGGTCAATGGCTGGCTGAGCCGCCGCGACAGCATCATCGGACTGCTCGATGGCAGCGATCTCAGCCGCACGGTCGATGCTGGGTTACGGCCGGTCAGACTACCGGCTCACGGTCTGGTGCTGTCGGACAAGCTGGCGGAATTACTGCAGCTGCGCGTCGGCGAGAAGCTGCGTGTCGAAGTGCTGGACGGCAAGCGTCCCGTACGTGAGGTCGAGGTGTCCAAGGTGGTCACCAGCTTCATGGGAACACCCGCCTATATGCGCCTGGATGCCTTGAACCGTCTGCTGGGAGAGGGCCCGAGACTGAACGGTGCCTATCTCGCAGTGGATGAATCAAAAATGGCGGCGCTCTACAGACAGCTCAAGAACACCCCGGCGGTGGCCGGTGTCTCCATGCAGAACGCCGCCCAGCAGGCATTCGATCAAGCCATGGATGAGTCGCTGGGCACCTTTACCTTTTTCAACGCCTTGTTCGCGGCGCTGATATGCGTTGGCGTGGTATACAACGCCGCGCGCGTGTCCCTTTCCGAGCGCGCGCGGGAGCTGGCCAGCCTGCGGGTACTGGGATTCACGCGCGGCGAGGTGTCCTTCATTTTGTTGGGCGAAACCGGCGTACTGGTGGCGATGGCGCTGCCCCTGGGCGCTCTGCTGGGTTATGCGCTGGCCGCGACGCTGGCCGCCTCGCTGGATACGGAATTGTTCCGCATCCCGCTGGTTATTGCTCCGGCGACCTTCGGTTTTGCAGCGCTCGTGGTGACCGGCGCCGCGATTGCCTCGGGGCTGCTCGTGCGGCGCCGTATCGACCGCCTGGATTTGGTCGCGGTGCTGAAAACCCGCGATTGATCGGAACCACGCATGAAACAGCAGCAGAGCCTCAAACGCATTCTGGTCGCCGCTGCGGCCATCACCTTCGCAGCCGCGATGATCTACGCGTTCCGACCGCAGGCCATACCGGCCGATTTCGCGACAGTCAGTCCGGGCCCCTTCGTGCTCAGCGTGCGCGAGGAAGGCTATACGCGCGTGCGCGAGGTTTACCGGGTGTCAGCCCCGGTGAGCGGCCGCCTGGTCCGTAGCGACCTGCATCCCGGCGATGCCGTACGGGCCGGCGAAACCGTCGTAGTGCGTCTGCTGCCTGGCGACCCCTCCCTGCTGGATCATCGCGTCCGCAGCCAGGCGCAGGCCATGGTCAGCAGCGCCGAAGCCGCCCTGAGTCTGGCCAACTCCGAAGTGAGCAAGGCCCAGGCCCAGCTGGCTTTCAATGCCACGGAACTCAAACGCATGCGAAGACTCGCTGCCGAGCGCACGGTCTCGCCCGCAGAGCTCGACCGCGCGGAGCTGGCCAGGCGCACCGCGCTGGCCGCGCTGGAAGCAAGCCGCGCCATGGTCCGGGTGCGCGAAGCCGAACTTCAGAATGCCCGCGCCGTGCTCAACAGCCCAACCGCCGATGACGACCAGGCCATCGTGGCACTCAGGGCTCCAATCGACGGGACAATCCTGCGCGTCTTGCAGGAAAGCGAATCGGTGGTGCAGGCCGGTACGGCCCTGCTGGAACTCGGAGACCCCCAGGATCTGGAAATCGTGGTGGAGATGCTTTCCACCGACGCCGTGCGCATCGCGACAGGCTCTCGCTGTGACATTCAGCAGTGGGGCGGTCCGCATCCGCTTACGGGTCGGGTGCGACGCGTGGAACCCTTCGGCTTTACCAAGGTCTCCGCCCTGGGCATCGAGGAGCAGCGGGTGCGGGTTCTGGTCGATCTGGTTGGCGATCCAGCCCTGTGGCGCGCCCTGGGCCATGGTTTTCGGGTCGAAGCCCAGGTGGTGCTGTGGGAGGAGCCTGAGGTCTTGCAGACCCCGACCAGCGCCCTGTTTCGACAGGGCGGCGCCTGGGCCGTGTTTCGGGTTGTTGCCGGTCGCGCCGTGCTCACCCCGGTGGAAATTGGCCACAACAACGGTCGTGCAGCCCAGGTTCTCGCCGGGCTAAATGCCGGAGACCAGGTCATCCTGCATCCCAGTGAACGGGTGAGCGACGGCCACCGGTTACAGGTACGCGAATAGTGTCCCGCGCGGGATGACCGGCCCGGATCCGGGCCGATATCTCAGCGAGACCCACGGGGCTACCCGGCGCACCAACCAGCCTTACGGCACCCGGTGTCGCTGTGGATCAGCTTCGGCAGATCGCCAGCGTCTCGGGTGCCGACCCGGACTGGACGGAATTCTGCACAGCGGCTTCATGAAGGCGGCGATCGCGTCGATGCCCGAGCCGCTGCGCTCAAGCCTCTGGCCCCAGCATCCGATCACGACATCCGGCCCGCACCGATTCGGCTCGTGGCGTTTCCCGATGCACGACCTGCATGGTCATCCCAAACGACGACCGGCGCTGGATTTCCAAGGCTGACCGCTAACGGGGCAACCGTTGACAGACTCGGGACACAACGGGATTCGCTGATGGTTTGCTGATCATTTGCTGAGGACTTTCGCCGCCATGCTGCTCAGGATGCTCGATATCACCCACCATCCGGACTCGGAGACAGGCCATGGCTCTTTGGGCGGGGAACTGGAAGCCAGTTCGAATGAATCAGCGCACTGAGGGATTTCAGACATCCGGTCTGGCCACCAGACTTGGCGCCGCCACCTTGCTGGTACTGTCCAACGCCTGCAGCAGCGAGGGCATCGGGACGAACGTCGCACTTATGAGCTCCGCCACCCGGGCGACCATTCAAACCCGCATCTGCCCCGGACCGAAGGCCCAGGCGCAGCTGCTGCGCGCCCTGTTCCAGGCCCAGGAAGGCGACGTGATCCGCCTGTGCCCGGGCCGCTACGAATTCGACCGCGAGATTCCGCTCCACGACAAACGCGGCATCACGCTGGCCGGCGCCGGCCGCGATGCCACCCGCATCAGCTTTGCCGGCAGCCAGGATGCCTGGGGCCTGAGCGCCGGGCGCATGCGCGGATTCACCTTGCAGGGGCTGACGGTGGAGGATGCACCCTCGGTCGGAATCTTCATCTACGAGTCCTCCCAGCTCACGCTGCGCGATGTCCGGGTGCAATGGAGCGGCCACGACAGCTGCGACCCCTCACCCACCGCGCTGGTCGATCCCTGCAGCGCGCATGGCGAGGTCGGCGCGTCCATCGATTTCAGCGACAACATCCTGATCGAGGATGCCGAGTTCCATGGCGCCGCGGTATTCGGGCTGATCATGCTGATGCCGCGTGACGCCCTGGTCCGCCGCATCCGGGCCACCCACAACAGCGTCGGCATGCTCTATTCGGAGGCCCATCGGACCACCGTGATGGACAGCCATTTCGAGGCCAACGCGATCGGCCTGCTGATGGGCGACGCGCCGGAGAACAACCCCCATGGCGCGAAATCACGCCTGATCAACAACCGCATCATCGCCAACAACAGGCCCAACTTCGCACCCGCCGGCAACGAGCTGGCCGCCCTGCCCGCCGGAGTCGGCCTGCTGCTGGCCGCCGGCGACCAGGTCGAGATGGCCGCCAATGAATTCATCGACAACGGCGCCACCGGTCTGATCATCATCAACGCGGGCCTGGCCACGCCCAACGAGGATGAGACCAAGTTCGACTTCTACCCGGAAGGTCTCAACATCCACCACAACCTGTTTCGCGACAACGGCGGCGAACCCCCGCCGGCGGACCCGCGCGCGCTGCCGATCTCCGCCTTCCTGCCGCTGGTGATCGCCAAGAACGGCGGCAAGTCCGCCCAGATCGCCTGGGACGGCGCGGTCGACGCCCCGAACGACTGCAGCCAGGTGCCCACCGACGAGCGCGGCGTGCCCCTGAATCAGCCCAATCCGGACAGCCCGCGCAGCGAGCCGCGCAGCGATGAGCGCGGCCGGCCCAATTTCGAGGAAGGCGACCCGAGCCCGCCCTGCCGCTGGAACGCCTGGAAATTTGATGCCCAGGGCCAGCTCAAGCCGGAGAACCAGCTCTACATCGACAACAACCGCTTCGAGAGCACCCGGCCCCAGACCGCGCTGGTCGATGATTTCGTCCGCTTCAACGTCCGCTCCTCGGATCCGGAGCAGCTGAGCCGCGACATGCTGGTGCCGGTGTCCCACGACCTGGCCGCACACGCGGGCACGCCGGCCAGCTGGCCCGATGGCGCGCCGGATCTGCCCTATGTCGTCGACCCACGTAGCGCCGGCAACCGGGTCAGCCCCGCACAGACCGCGCAGGTCTGCGCCGGCGGCTCGCCGGGCCAGGTCAACTGGTCGGCACTGGCCCGCCACAACTGCCCGCTGCTGAGCGATTACGGGCTGTTTGCCGACCCGCAGGACCCACGCCACAGCCCCCAGGCCCGGGGCATGCGCTACAAGCTCAACACGCCGCTGTTCTCGGACTATGCGGTGAAGTATCGCTTCGTGTTCGTGCCGCCCGGCCGGGCGATCGGATACGCCGACTACGCGGGCGATCCCGCCGTGGCCTGGGACAACAATCCCCAGCGCGCGCTGGACCTGCCGGTGGGCAGCGTGCTGGTCAAGACCTTCGCCTTCCGCCAGCAGGACGCCGCCGGCAAGACCACCGACGAGAACGTGGTCGAAACGCGGCTGCTGATCAAGCGCCAGCAATACGACCGCGTACTCTGGGTGGGCATGGCCTACCGCTGGCGCGACAGCGCGGCGGGTCGCGTGGCCGAACTGCTGCCCGAGGGCGCGACCACGCCGGTGAGCTTCGACTACCTGGACGAGGACCCGCAGGTGGTCGATGCGGCCGGCCAGCGGCGTCGCTATACCGGCGCGACGGCGCATTACGCCATCCCGGCGGCCACCAGCTGCGCCGCCTGCCATGGCGGCACCCATCGCGAGCCCGGCGCCAGCCCGATCAGCGCCAAGCCGCGGCACCTGAACCGCGACGCGGACTGCGCCGCCACCGGCAGCCGGCTGAACCAGCTGGACTGCCTGGTCGCCAGCGGCCTGATGGATCCGCTACCCGATGTACCGGCCATGCTCGAGCGCTTCGCGCGCTGGAATGTGCCCGGCGACAGCGGCGCGCCCGCCGACAGCCCGCAGGACGTGCACCAGCGCATGCGGGCCTATCTGGAAATCAACTGTGCCTACTGCCACAGCGCGGACGGCCGCGCCCGCTTCACCGACATGTACGTGGACGCCTTCCGGCCGGTCGACAAGCGCTTCGGCATCTGCCGCCCGCCCAATCTGGGCGGGCGCTTCGGCAACCGGCGCTTCGACATCGAACCCGGCAATGCCGAGGCTTCCGTCCTGCACCACCGCGACACGATCGGCAGCTTCCTGCGCATGCCGCCGCTGGCGCGCTCGATCACCAATCGCGAGGCCGCGGAGCTGATGGTGGACTGGATCGACCGGGCGCTGATCGATCCCTCGGTCGAGGTCCATGACGTCGAGAAATGCAGCGAGGGGGGACCGCCGCTGCGCTGACACCCCGCCACGGCCGCGGCGCCGCTTTACAGGCCGATGCGCCGCAGCAAGGACACGCAGCGCGCATCGCCATGCAGCGGCGCGAAGACCGGATTGACGCCCAGGTAGATCAGTCGGGGCGAGCGGGCCTCGTGGGCGGCGTCCAGCCAGTGGAAGACCGCATCGTGTTCGCCCAGGCCCAGATGGATCAGCGCCAGACCGAAGGGATCGACAAAGCGCTGGCCGACGGCGTTCAGCAGCCGGTCGCGGATCGCACGCGCAGCCTCCACATCGCCGTTCAGGGCCAGCGCATAGGCGATCTCCGGCGATTCCTCGGGCGGGGCGCCGGTATGCGAAACCGCCGTGGACATCGCCGCCAGCGCCTCGGCGTGACGGCCCTGGGCCGCGTAGACCTGACCCAGATGGAAACGTGCGGTGACGAAGAAGGGATCCAGTTCCAGGGTCTGGACGAAGGCCTCTTCGGCGGCCGCCAGCTCGCCGCTGTAGAAGCGCACCTCGCCGACCCCGGTATTGACCACCAGGGCCAGCGGATCGATGGCCCGCGCCCGCTCGACCGTGGCCCCGGCCTGCTCCTGGCGACCGGTCATGCTCTGCAACACGGCGTACAGCCCGCGATTCTCCACCCGCGCGGGATCCAGCGCGATCGAGCGCTGCAGGCTGTGCTCGGCGGCCGCGAAGTCCCAGTGATAGAAGTGCGCGATCGCGCCGCGACACTCCCAGCCCACCGCCAACCCGGCATCAAGCTCCAGCGCGCGGTCGATCAGCGCCTCCCCGGTGGGAAAAGCCTCGCGCGGCGGCACGACCCCGGCAAGGGCCAGGCAACACCAGGAGGCGCCGGTCCAGACATGGGACGGCGCGTGCCCGGGGTCGCGCGCGATGGCCTCACGGCCGCACTCGATGGCGCGGAACCAGGCGTCCGGTGTCCATTTGTGCCACCAGTAGCGGCATTTCAGATACAGCTCCTGCACCGCCGGATCGACGCTGCGTGCGTCCAGCAGATGACCCGCCCGGCCATCGGGCTGGGCACCGGCGATGGCGGTGACCACCCGGTCGCAAATGGCATCCTCCAGCGCGAAGATGTCGCTGCGGTCATGATCGAAGCTATCGGCCCACAGCACCGCCTCGTCCGCCACCCGCAGCAAGCGGGCGCTCACGCGCAGCTGGCCCGCGTCGCGCTGCAGGCTGCCGTCCAGCACCGCGTCCACGGCCAGGGTGCGGCCGATCGCCCGCGCGTCGCCCGCGAGCTTGCGGTACAGGGCGTCCGAGCGCAGCTGACGGACCCGCAGGCCGGGGATGCGGCTCAGGCCGCCGATCAGCGCGTCGCTGATGCCGAACTCCAGGATCTCGTCCCGCTCCTGACCCGGTAGCGGGCTGAAGCGCAGCACCGCGATCGAGGCGATCCGCGCGGCAGCGGACTCGCCCGCCCGCTCATCCCCGGCGGTCTGGCGCAGCTCGCCCAGGAAACGAAATCCCCGGCGCGCCACGGTCTGCAGGTATTGCGGACCCGCATCGCCGCCACCCAGCGCGCGACGCAGCTCGTAGATCGCCTGGGTCAGGTTGGCATCCGCCACGACCTGATGCGGCCACAGCTCGTCCATCAACTCGTCGCGCGCCAGCAGCCGCCCGGGATTGCGCAGGCAGAAATGCAGCAGCTGGAACAGCTTGGGCTTGAGCGGCACTTCCCGCCCGTCCCGCAGCAAGCGCTGGGTCAGCTCATCAAGCGTAAAGGGACCAAAGTGGTAACGCGGCATGGTCCTCCCTCCGTGGCCACGACCTTAGCACTGAAGCACCGCGCGCGTTGGAAGTAATGGCATCCCCACGCTCCAGAACAAGCGGCGTCCGACATTGGCGTAACGCCGCGATTGTTCAAACGCTCGTCGAGGCCTTTAAGCGCGCGGCTCAGGGTGGATACCCAGTTCCCGGCCGGCGCCGGCGAACAGGCGTTCGCTGCCGGCGATGAGTTCCTCGGCCGGCTGCCGGAAGTCGCTGGCGATCCAGCCCTGACACAGGTGCATGATCGCGCCGATCGCGCCGCGCGCCATCACCTTGAGCTCGGCCTCGCTGGCCGCGCCGGGCGGCAGGAAGGGGCGGGTCAGCGACAGCAGCAATTGCACGAAGCCGTCCAGGCTCTCGACGTAGGAGCGGCCCAGCTGGCCGCGCAGCGACAGGGCCTCGATGAACATCAGGCGCACCTTGGCCGGTTCGGCGGCGACAAAGGCATAGGTCGCCCGCAAGCCCTGGTGGACCAGCTGGCGCGAGTCGCCCAGGTAGGGCAGGGCCGCCTGGCTGATCGCCTGCAGCAGCTCGGTCGAAACCGCACGAAAGGCCTCGATCAGCAGGCTTTCCCGGCTGTCGAAGGCCTCGTAGAAGTAACGCTTGGTCAGGCCCGCGCGGGCGCAGACGGCATCGATGCTGGTGGCGTTGAAGCCCTGATCGCCGATCAGGGCGATGCCGGCCGCCAGCAGCTTGCTCTTGCGCTCGCGGCGGCGCGTGGTGGCGGCCTTGCCGGCGTACTGGCCGCTGTGGCGGCGCGGGCTCGGCGCGCTGTCGGTGGCCTTGTTCACGGGCATAGGCTGGGGCCTTCGCTAATTTGACACCAGACAGTATCACATATATTGTCTGACACGAACTGGTGTCAGAGTGGGGTGCGGGGTTTGTCCAGGGGAATTCATCGCAAGAGCGGGCGCCTGTCCGGGCGCGGGGCGGCGGCGCCACGCCGGCTCGGCGCGCTGGCCGCCAGCCTGCTGCTGGGCGCCTGTGGCGCCGCCGTCGAGCCCGAGTCCTCGCGCGCGCCGGCAGCCACCGCGCTGGCGCCAGCCTGCGCGCCGGTGACCGCGCTGCCGGCCGGCCAGCATCTGCTCACCAGCTGGCGCACCGCGCCGGGCGATGCCCTGATCACCCATCCGATCAGCCAGCTCACCGTGCGCCAGTCTTTCGCCCCGCACTGGGATGGCGAGCTGATGCGTCTGCGCCTGTCCAACCGCTACGCCAGCCTGCCCCTGACCCTGGAGGACGTGTACATCGCCCGCGAGCTGGAACCGGGGGCGCCGCAGATGCAGCCGGGCAGCGCCTGCCGGCTGAGCTTCGGCGGTGCCAGCCGGGTCACGATCGCGCCGGGAGCAACGGTGGTCAGCGACCTCATCGCCTATCCGGTGCGTGCCTTCGAGCGTCTGGGCGTCAGCTTCTTCGCCCCCGAGGGCACCCTGCAGATCACCCGGCACCTGAACGCCAACGAGGTGCTGTACATGAGCCGGCCCGGAAACTTCGCCGCCGAGTCCGATGGCGCGGCCTTCATGCCGGTGCCGGACGGCTATGCGGCCAACTTCCTCGCCATCGAGGCGCTGGAGGTCGCGGCGCCGCGCGGCGTGAGCACGCTGGTCGCGGTGGGGGATTCGATCACCGATGGCTCCTCGTCGACGAGCGGCTTCCGTGACGGCGAGGGCTCGCCGATGATCGCCAGCGACCAGCGCTATCCCAACCACCTGCAGCGCGAGATCGCCGCGGCCGGCCTGCCGCTGAGCGTGGCCAATGCCGGCATCGGCGGCAACGAGCTGCTCGCCGATGGCTGGTTACCGCAGTTCGGCCGCCATCTGCTGGCCCGGCTGGACGCCGATGTGCTGGCGGTGACCGGCGCCAGCCACGTGCTGGCGATGATCGGCACCAATGACTTCGGCAATCCCAAGGCCTCGGGGCCGCCGACGCCGGAACAGATGATCGCCGGCTACCGGGAGCTGATCGAGCGGGTGCAGGCCGCCGGTCTGCGCATCGTGCTGGGCACCATTCCGCCGGCCGAGGGCGCCGTGATCGAAGGCCTGCTGGGCCCCAGCCCGCTGGGCCTGCTGCATGGCAGCGCGCAGGCGCGGCAGGGCCGTGATGCGGTCAACGCCTGGATCCGCGAGCAGACGCTCAGCGATGGCATCGTCGACTTCGACGCCTGCCTGGAGGACCCGGCG
>JBFIIN010000010.1:0-19448 GCA_041601225.1 Oceanococcus sp. | reverse complement strand
TCGCCAACTGGGCGATGGCCCCGGCGCAATTGCCGCGCTGGTCGCGCGCAACGCCTGGCTGACCGGAGCGCAGCGCGAGAGCAACCACGAATTGATCTGGACCTGGCTGCGCCAAACTGAAAATTTTGCCGCAGCCGCCCCCTTGCAAGCACCGGATTACGTCTCCGATGGCTGGCTGCAGCTCGGCCAGATTGCCCGCAATCTGTGGCGCGAGGAGGGCCCGTTGGAAACGGCGCTCGCGGACTGGCAATCACGCTTCGCGACGCATCCCGCTAATCCCCGGTGGGTCGTTGCGACCCGCGACTATGTGCGCGGCGCACTCCTGGCCAGCCCGGGCCGGGTGGCGCTGCTGCTGCCCCTGAACGGCCGTCTGGCCGGCCCGGCCGCCGCGATTCGCGATGGTTTTTTCGCCGCATACTATCGCTACGGTGGCGGGACAACTGCGGTAAGCCTTTACGACAGCAGCCAGGATGCTGCTGCTGCCTATGACCAGGCGCTGGCCGATGGCGCGGAGATTGTCGTGGGGCCACTGGACAAACCCGGGGTCACGGCGCTGACCGAGCGCAGTGTGGGCGAGGTACCTGTGCTCGCGCTGAATTATCTCGACACGCCCGGCCCGGCACAAAAACTCGTGCAATTTGGCCTGGCTCCGGAGGACGAGGCGGTCGCAGTGGCCGATCGTGCCATCATCGATGGCCGTAGCCGCGCCATCGTGCTGACCGGCACCAGTGACTGGGCCCGGCGCTCGAGCACAGCTTTTTCCCAGCGCTTTACCGAGGCCGGGGGCCGGGTTCTGGAAACCCAGTATTTTTCTGGCAACGCCCGCGAATATCCCGACACCATCCGCAGCCTGCTCAATCTGAACGATAGCTCAAGCCGGCATTCTGCCCTTGAGCGCCTGCTTGGCACGAATCTGGAATTCGAGCCGACCCGACGTCTGGACGCGGATATGGTTTTCCTGGCCGCAAGTCCCGAGGAAGGGCGCCAGATCCGGCCACAGTTTCGTTTTTATCACGCTGCGGATTTGCCCATGTACGCGGGCGAACGCATCTATACGGGGCACCCCGATCGCGAGGCTGACCAGGATCTTAATGGCGTACGTTTTTGCGTAATGCCGTGGTTGCTGGATGACAGCGAGGAACTGAGCGCGGTGCGCGCGCAGTCCAGTCGGCTCTGGCCCGATTCCGAGCGCCGCTTCAGCCGCCTTTTCGCGATCGGTTATGACGCCTTCACCCTGCTGCCGCTGATTCGCTCGGGCACGTGGTCGGCAGGCCAGGTCTTTCCCGGCGCGACCGGCAACCTGAGTCTGGCGCGACAGGACCAGCGTATCCAGCGTCAACTGCCCTGCGCGCAATTTGTGGGCGGCCGGGCGCGCCGCCTCAGCGCGGGCGCCGAGATCTGAATGCGGGGCCGTGCTGCGGAGCGGCAGGCCGAGGCCTGGCTCAAGCAGCAGGGGCTGCGTCTGCTGGACCGCAATTACCGCTGCCGGATGGGGGAGATCGACCTGATCATGCGGGATCGTGACGAGACGGTAATGGTCGAAGTCCGCAGCCGTAGTCGCACGGACTTTGGTGGCGCAGCGGCCAGCGTGTCGGTCGCCAAGCAACAGCGACTGATTCGCGCCGCGCTGTTCTGGCAGGCGCAGCACCCGCAAGCAGCCGAGCTGGCCATGCGATTTGACGTGATCGCCATTGATGGCGGGCACATTCGATGGATTCGTGATGCCTTCAACTCCTGAATCACTGCCCCGCGCAAAACTGAAGGAGCTCACGCGGGCCGGCGCGGGCGCAGAAATACTCGGTGACCCGGCGCAATGCCTGACCTACGCCTATGACAATAGCCGGCGCAGCGTGATTCCGGCCGCAGTGGCCTTGCCGCGCAGCCATGAGCAAGTCGCGGGCCTGGTTGCCTACTGTTACGCCGAGCGACTGCCGGTCACGGTGCGTGGTCGCGGCACCAACACGGTCGGCGCCGCGGTGCCTGTGGCCGGCGGCCTGGTCCTCAGCCTGGAGCGGATGAATCAGATTCTGGAATGTTCAGTCGCTGACCGCTATCTGATCGCCCAGGCCGGCGCGACCAACGGACAGGTTCAGCGGCATGCCGCCGAGCTGGGCTTCTTCTGGGCCCCCGACCCCACCAGCAGCGAATTCAGCACGGTGGGCGGCAACCTCGCCTGCAATGCGGGCGGGCCGCGCGCGGTCAAATATGGCACCTGTCGCGAGAACACGCTCGGCCTGCGGGCCATCACCGGAATCGGCGCCACGCTCAACACCGGCAGCCGCACCACCAAGGGGGTGGTGGGCTATGACCTGACGCGCCTGCTGGTGGGTTCAGAAGGTGGCCTGGCGATCATTTCCGAAGCTACGCTGCGGCTTACGCCCCTGCCAACGGCCAAGCGCACCCTGCGCGCCTGCTATCGCGACATCGAGTCGGCCGCCGCAGCGGTCGCGCGCATCATGGCCCAGCCGGAGCTGCCCTGTGCACTGGAATTCATGGACGCCGCCGCGGTGAGTCTGGTGCGGGACCAGCCCGGAGTAGACCTGCCCGCCGCGACGGGCGCGCTGCTGATTCTGGAGGCCGATGGATCTGCCAGCGACATCGCGGCCGGTGTGAACTGTCTGCAGACGGCCGCAGCGGGTGACGGACTGCTGGACTTTCGGGTTGCCCGCACCGCTGACGAAGTGAGTGCCCTGTGGCAGGCACGCAAAGCCCTGTCACCAGCCCTGCGGCGGCTGGCGCCGAAAAAGCTCAACGAAGATGTGGTGGTCCCGGTTTCGGCGCTTCCCAGGCTGGTTCGCGGGCTGCAGGATCTGAGCCATCAGCATGGCGTGCCGATCGTGAATTTCGGTCATGCGGGCAACGGCAACGTGCATGTCAATCTGCTGGCCGACGATCAGAACCAGGATCAGATGGACGCTCTGGAACCCTGTCTCTCGGCGGTGTTCGACCTGGTGCTGTCGCTGCACGGCACCTTGTCCGGCGAGCACGGCACCGGCCTGGAAAAGCTGCCCTATCTGCCCCGCGAACTGGACCCCGAGTCCATCCGGCTCATGCATGGCATCAAGGCGGCGTTTGATCCGCGGGGGATACTGAATCCCGGCAAGTTGCCGGAACTGGCCCCCGTTCGCGCTACTTGACCAGTTTCAAATGCGGGCGCCCGCGCGGCGGGCGCGGCGGCTCATCATCTTCTTCGGACGGCGCCGGCGCGTCGACCGCTTGAGCAGTATCCAGCGACTCTTCCGGAAACACCATACCCTCACCGGTTTCGCGCACCATCAACGCCTCGACATGGGTCAGCGGAATCTTCAGATACTCGCTGCGCCCGGAAAACCGGGCGAAACCGGTAATGAAATTATTACCCAATTCACGCTGCTCCAGGGCCTGGTAGCCAATATTCAGGGTGATATGGGCGTCCTTCACGTAACCTACGGGCACCAGCAGGTCCGGGTCATTCGCAGAGACTTCAACCGTTATCAGCGGGGTATAACCATTGTCCTCGGCCCATTCGACCAAGGCACGCAACAAATAAGGCTTGCGGGAGCCGCTCATCAGGATCTCAGGACCGCCTCCTCGGGAGTCAGACTGGCGGCGAATGCAGGGCGCGCAAACAGACGCTCGGCATAGGCTTGCAAGCTCGCGGCACTCGGCGGCAGTTTTACCCCCCAGTTCGACAGGCGCCACAAGACCACGGTCAGACTCAGATCCAGCAATCCATAGCTGTCGCCCAGCATGAATTTGCGCTTGCCCATGGCCGCCGCCGTGGCCACCAGATTATCGCGCAGCACGCGAGCTTGCCGTTTTTCGCCTGCCGCCAGGGCGGTCGCTGGCCCAAATACATCCTGTTCCAGGCGGTGCATAGCCATCCGCAAGGTGGCCCGCGCCACGGGATCAGTCGGCATCAGATTCGGATAGGGAAAACGCTCGTCCAAGTACTCCATGATCACCCGCGCCTCCGACAGGATCAAACGGCGATCCGCGAGGGTCGGCAATTCGTGAGCCGGGTTGAGGACCAGCAAATCTTCGCTGGTGTCCGCCGGGCGGAGAACAACCAGGGTCAACTCGTCCAGGTTTTTTTCCGCCAGGACCAGACGCACGCGGTGGCTTTGCAGGTCATCGTTGCCTGAATACAAAGTCAGAGAATTCAATTGCGGCGGCATAGCAACCATGGTGCAGCGAGCATCCGGCTGCGCCTGCGCGCAGCCGGCTGACCAATCAATGAACGTCTTTCCAGTACTCGCGCTTGATCAGATAGGTCAACACGATGAGCAGAAAAACATAGGCCAGAACCTTGCCGCCAATGCTGGCCATGCGCCGCTTGCCGGGCTCCGCAGCATAGGTCAGAAAATTGGTGAGGTCGGCGACCACTTTGGCGTAGCCATCCGCATCGAGGCTTCCGGCCACCACAACTTCCAATTGCGGGCCATGACTTTCGCCATGCGCACCAGCCGCCGCGGACTCTTCCGCATGCGCGACCGCCTGATAGCCCTGCAGTCCGCCCAGCACGTGGGGCATCGCGGCACCGGGAAGAGTCAGGTTATCAACCCCTGTCGGCTTGCTCGGATCCAGGTAAAAGCTCATCAGGAAGCTGTAAATCCAGCTTGGGCTTCGGGCCCGGGCCGTCAGGGACAAATCCGGCGGCGTACGCCCAAACCAGTTCGCCGAGGCCTCCTCCGGAATTGCGGACAGGATGTGGCTGCCCGGCTTCTCCGCGGTGAACATCAGGTTCTTTTCCAGTATGTCCAGCGGAATTCCATTATCGGCCGCCAGACGGCCATATCGCAGGAAGCGCAGCGAGTGACAGCCTGAGCAATAGTTCATGAAATATTTCGCCCCGCGCTGCACGGAGCTGGTATTGCCCGTATCGGGATCGAACTGATACAGCGTCGCGCCGCCACCTGAGGCCCAGGCCGAGCCACACAGCACCCAAAGCGTGAGCAAAGTCAGAGACCGGATCATGATGTCACCCTCTTCGACACCGCCCGGCTACTGTCGATTTTGGTATAGACCGGCATCAAGATGAAGAAAGCGAAATACACAATGGTGAATATTCGCGCCGCCAGGGTCTTGCCATCCGACACTGGCTCCATACCCAGCCACCCGAGCACCACAAAACTCACCGTAAAGGCCGCCAGCGCCAACTTGAACAATGGCCCCTTGTAGCGTATCGATTTCACCGGGCTGCGATCCAGCCAGGGCAAGGCAAAGAACATCAGGACTGCGCCCCCCATGACCATCACGCCCAGCAGTTTGTCAGGCACGGCGCGCAGCATCGCGTAATACGGCGTGAAGTACCACACCGGCGCAATGTGCTCCGGAGTTACCGCCGGGTTGGCCTTTTCAAAATTCGGCCGCTCCAGAAAGTAACCGCCGCCGTCGGGAATGAAAAACACCACCACGAAGAAGATGGCGAGAAAACAGGACACCCCGAACAGGTCCTTCACCGTGTAATACGGGTGGAAGGGAATGCCATCCTTGGGAATGCCGTCGGCCCCCTTCTCCTGCTTGATTTCGATGCCGTCGGGGTTGTTGGACCCCACCTCATGCAAGGCCATCAGATGGGCAATGACCAGCCCGACCAGAACAAAGGGCAGCGCCACCACATGCAAGGAAAACAAGCGGTTCAAGGTGGCATCCGAGGGCACATAGTCGCCCTGAATCCAGATCACCAGGTTTTCTCCGATGCCCGGAATCGCTCCGAACAGGGAGATGATCACCTGCGCGCCCCAGTAGGACATCTGGCCCCAGGGCAGCACATAGCCGCAGAAGGCTTCCGCCATCAGCACGAAGTACACCAGGCAGCCAAACAGCCAGATCAGTTCCCGGGGCTTGCGGTAGGAGCCGTACATCAGCCCGCGATACATATGCAGATAAACCACGATAAAGAAGGCCGAGGCGCCCGTGGAATGCAGGTAGCGCAACAGATCGCCCCAGGGCACATCCCGCATGATGTACTCGACCGACTCGAAGGCCTGCGCCGCATCGGGCTTGTAGTGCATGGCCAGGAAAATCCCGGTCAGCAGCTGGTTGACCAGCACTAGCATCGCGAGCGAACCGAAGTAGTACCAGAAATTGAAGTTTTTCGGCGCGTAATACTCGGCGACGTGGTCCTTCCACAGCTTGGTCAGCGGGAAACGGTCGTCGATCCAGCCGAGAAAACCGGTCGTTTTATGGGGGTTTGCTTCGATGCCCATCAGGCCACCTCCGGATCTTCGCCGATAACGATGACGTTATCGCCAACGTAGCGATGCGGGGGCACCGGCATGTTCAAGGGCGCCGGCACACCTTTATAAACGCGGCCAGCGAGGTCGAATTTGGAACCGTGACAGGGGCAGAAGAACCCGCCCTTCCAGTCACCTCCCAGATCATCGGCCGGAAAATCCGGTCGAAATTTGGGTGAACAGCCCAGATGGGTGCAGCGTCCCACCATGACCAGCACCTCGGCCTTCACCGCACGGGTATCGTTTTTCGCGTAGTCCGGCTGCTGATCCTCGTCGGAATCCGGGTCGCGCAGGTTGCCCTGCACGGCTTTCAGGTTGGCCAGCATTTCCGGCGACCGGCGTACGATCCACACCGGGCTGCCGCGCCAGGTGGTGATCAGCAACTGACCCATCTCCAGTGTGGAAATATCAACCTCCACCGGAGCCCCAAGCGCCTTGGCACGCTCGCTCGGCGCCATCGAGGCAAGGAATGGCCACGCGGCGGCGCCAGCCCCCACGGCGCCAGCAGCTACGCCTGTCAGCGTCAGAAAGCGGCGTTTGCCGGCATCCACGCCTTCGTTGGAACTCATCTAGTCATTCTCCTTCGATGAGGTGCGAATCGTTTAAAGGTCGCAAGACCCCGTTGTTATTGGCGCCATAAAGACGCCGGCAGGACCCGGCGGCAATGGTTCTCCCCAGAATCCGACATGCTGGGATGTCTGTCCCAGCCGCTCGGCCGCCGACCGCGAATTCTATCACAGCGATTTTGCCAGACGGGCGCTCAACCGGCCCCATTCGTGCAGCAAGGCATCGTTCTCCTCCGGACGGCCTACTGTCGGGCGCAGACAATCCTCCAGTAAAGGGTGTGCACCATCCAGGCATTTGATCAGGACGCCGGCTTCGCGCAAGCCGGAAAACAGGGCGGGCGCCATTCCTGGCCCGACCCGGCAAAGCAGAAAATTCGTAGCGCTGGGGAAGACGGTGGTGCCCGGAATTAGCGCCAGCTCAGCAGCCAGCCGGCTACGCTCTGCCCGGATACGCGCAATCTGGGCATCAAATGCAGCACGCTGTTCCAGCGCAAACAAAGCGCTGATCTGCGTCAAGCTGTTGATGTTGTAGGGCAGGCGCAGTTTCTCAATCTCCGCCAGCCAATGCCCCGCGCCGAGCAGGTACCCCAGGCGCAGACCCGCCAGGCCCCATTTGGACAGAGTGCGTAGCACCAACACCCGCTCGCGCCGCGCGGCCAGGGCCAGGGCATCGGCGTCGGCATAGGGCACATAGGCTTCGTCGATCACGGTCAGGCCGGGCGCCGCGTCACAAATCGCCTCAAGGTCCGGCCAGGCGAGCACGTTCGCCGTGGGATTGTTGGGCTGAGCCAGGAAGATCAGGCTGGGCCGGTGCTCCGCGATCGCCGCGAGCATGGCCGCACGGTCCAGGCTGAAGTCCGGTTTGAGCGGCACCCCGACAAACTCAAGGCCACAGGCAATGGCCAGATGCCGGTACATCACGAAGCTGGGCTCCGGCGCCAACACAACCGCGCCGGGGCGGGCCACAGCCATGCACAACAGCAGAATCAGCTCATCAGAACCGTTGCCCAGCAGCAGTTCCCAGCTCGCCGGCAGGGGCTGCATGCCCATCAGCGCATGCCTGAGGGCCACTGCCCCGGCGTCGGGATAGCGGTTCAGCGCGACATCACGCAAGCGCCGCAGCCAAGCCTCGCGTAGTTCGGCGGGCAGGCTGTAGGGATTTTCCATCGCGTCCAGCTTGATCAGCCCTGCGGCAGCCGGCACCGGATAAGCTCGTAGGCGCGCCAGGCCCGGCGCCAGCAGATCCTCGGGTTTAATCATCATCGGCTGCGGCTGCTTCCGCGCGAACTTCCGCCGAGCGCGCATGAGCCTCCAGCCCCTCCGCCCGCGCCAAAACCGCCGCGATCGGCCCCAGGGCGGCAGCACCCTGGGCGCTGATCCTCAAAATACTGGTGCGCTTCTGAAAATCATAGACCCCCAGCGGCGACGCAAAACGCGCCGAGCGGGCCGTGGGCAACACATGATTCGGTCCGGCACAATAATCGCCGAATGCTTCCGGGCTGTGGGCACCGACGAAAATCGCTCCGGCGTGGCGAACCTGCGCAATACGCTGTTCCGCATCGACCAATGCCAATTCGAGATGCTCCGGCGCCAACTGATTGACCAGATTCATGGCCTCATCGATATCGGCGACCTGAATCAGGGCCCCACGCGCCGCCAGCGAAGCCGCGATGATCGCTGCGCGCGGCTGATGCGCCAGTTCCCGTGCCAGGCAGGCCGCCACCGCCTCCAGGTGGGCCGCGTCCGGAGACAGCAGGATGGCCTGTGCAGATTCGTCGTGTTCGGCCTGCGCGCACATGTCCAGGGCCAGCCAGCGGGCCTCGACCGAGGCGTCGGACACGATCAAAATCTCGGACGGCCCGGCAATCATGTCGATACCCACGCGACCGAAAACCTGGCGTTTGGCCGCCGCGACGTAAGCGTTACCCGGACCGACTATCTTGTCCACCGCCGGAATGGTCTGCGTTCCATAGGCCAGCGCGGCGACTGCCTGCGCCCCGCCCAGGCGAAACACCCGGTCCACTCCGGCGATCGCCGCCGCCGCCAATACCGCAGCACTGAGCTCGCCAGCTGGCGCCGGCGCCGTCATCACGATTTCGCCCACGCCGGCCACCCGCGCCGGAATCGCATTCATCAATACCGACGACGGATAGCTGGCCTTGCCGCCAGGGACATAGATTCCGACCCGGTCCAGAGGCGTTACGCGCTGGCCCAGACGCGTGCCATCGGCCTCGGCCAACATCCAGTCTTCGGCCTTCTGCTGCTGCGCGTAGTGGCGCAAACGCTGCGCTGCGGTTTCCAGCGCCAGCCGCTGCTCTGCGGGCAAGCCGGCCAGAGCAGCCTGACAATGCGCCGGACTCACCTCCAGCGCCGCGACCGAATCCGCCGTTTCCGCGTCAAAGCGGCGTGCGCAATCCAGGACGGCGGCATCGCCCTGTTCGCGAACTGCGGCAATGATTTCCTGCGCAGCGCGCATGACCTGTTCGGTGCTACTGGGCTCGCCAGCCTGCAGTTGCGCGAAGCGCGCCGCGAAATCGGGCTGCGCGGTGCTGAAGCGGTTGATCACCTGCGCGCCTCCGCCACAACCGCACGCAGGGCCTCAATCAAGGGCCGCAACCGCCGATGCTTCATCTTCAAGGCCGCCTTGTTGACGATCAGCCGCGAGCTGATGTCCATGATCGGCTCCAGCGGCCGCAAGCCATTGGCTCTGAGTGTATTGCCTGTATCCACCAGGTCGACGATCAAATCCGCCAACCCCACCAGGGGCGCCAACTCCATGGACCCATAGAGTTTGATCAGCTCCACCTGCTCGCCGCGCTCCGCAAAGTAGTCACGGGTGATCCGCACATATTTCGTGGCCACCCGCAGTCGCCTATGACCGGGCGCTGCCACCGGCCCTATGCCCGCCAGCATCATCTTGCAGCGGGCAATATTCAGGTCCAGCGGCTCGTACAGGCCATCACCCTCATGTTCGAGCAGCACGTCCTTGCCCGCTACGCCGATATCCGCAGCGCCGTGCTCCACGTAAGTGGGCACATCCGAGGAGCGCACGATCAGAATCTCGTCCACCGGCCCGCGGCATGCAACCCGCAATTCCCGGCCCGCCTCCAGATCCTGCTCCGGCTCGATGCCCGCCTGCTGGAGCAGCGGCAGGGTATCCTGAAGAATGCGCCCCTTGGCCAATGCCAAGGTGATTTTGCCGTCGCTCATGCGGACACCCGCCGAATATTCGCGCCAAGCTGGCCAAGCTTATGCTCGATGTGCTCGTAACCACGATCAATATGGTAGATCCGGTGCACCACGGTTTGACCCCTGGCGGCCAGGGCGGCAATAACCAGACTCGCCGAGGCGCGCAGGTCCGTCGCCATCACCGGTGCACCTTCCAGGATTTCATTGCCCCGAATGATGGCCATGTTGTGCTCCAGCTGGATATCCGCCCCCATACGCTGCAACTCAAGCGCGTGCATGAAGCGATTCTCGAAGACGGTTTCGGTGACCGTTGCCACGCCTTCCGCCACGGCATTAAGCGCGCAGAATTGCGCCTGCATGTCGGTGGGAAATGCCGGATAGGGCGCGGTATGGATATCCACCGCGCGTGGCCTTCGGCCATGCATGTCCAGCCAGATCCAATCGGGTCCGGTGTCCACCGTGGCGCCGGCCGCGATCAGTTTGTCGATGACCGCGTCCAGCAGACTGGGATCCGTTTCGCACACCCGCACCCGTCCACGGCTGAGGGCAGCGGCCACCAGAAAAGTTCCCGTCTCGATGCGATCCGGCTGCACGGCGTGATGGGCGCCATGCAAGGCGGGCACGCCCTGAATCCGGATCAATGACGTTCCGGCGCCATCGATGCGCGCGCCCATCGCAGTCAGACAGCGCGCCAGATCGATGATCTCCGGCTCGCGCGCCGCGTTCTCGATCAGGGTTTCGCCCTGGGCGATTGCAGCAGCCATCAACAGGTTTTCGGTGCCGGTCACCGACACCATGTCCATCACGATGCGCGCACCCTGCAGGCCCTTGGTCCGCGCCCGAATGTAGCCATCCTCAACATGAATCTCGGCACCCATCGCCCGCAGGCCCTTGATATGCTCGTTCACCGGCCGTGCGCCGATCGCACAGCCGCCCGGCAGCGACACATCGGCCTCGCCAAAGCGCGCAAGCAGGGGGCCCAGCACCAATATGGATGCACGCATGGTGCGCACCAGATCATAGGGGGCGATACGGGTGCTTACGGCATCGGCCCGCAGCTGCAGTTCGCCGCCACCGGAATGGGCAACCCGGACGCCCATCTGCGCCAGCAAGCTGCGCATCGTGGCAACGTCCTGAAGTTCGGGCACGTTGGTGAGGTGCAGCTCACCAGCCGTCAGCAGGCCGGCCGCGATGATGGGCAAGGCGGCATTTTTCGCCCCCGAGGCACGCACCTCACCATCCAGGGGCGTACGGCCCTCGATTATCAGCTTGTCCATGGGGGCGCTTAAACGGAATCGGGCGCGCGGGTATGCAGGGCCAAGGCATGGATCTCGCGCCCCATCAACTCGCCCAGGGTCTGATAGACCAGACGATGCTGGGCGATCATGTTCAACCCGGCGAATTGAGCCGCAATGACCTCCGCCTCGAAGTGGTATCCATCGTCCCCACTCACGGTGACTTGCGCATCCGGCAGCCCGGCAAGAATTAGCTTGGAAATTTGATCAGCGGTCATCATGGTCTCAGTTTGTACCCTGAATGCAGCAAGGCCAGGCAAATGGCGGCATTGATCAGCAGAAAACCGCTGACCACGGCAATACTCAAGCCGCCAGACACATCCGCCACGCCAAAAAAGCCCATCCGGAAACCATCGATCATATAAAAGAACGGATTGAACTGTGAGGCTTGCGCCCAAAACGGCGGCAGCGACGATATTGAATAGAACACACCGGACAAAAATGAGAACGGCATGATGAAGTAGTTCTGAAAGGCCGCCAGGTGTTCAAATTTGTCGGCGATTACGCCGGCAACAATGCCCAATGCGGCCAGGCAGGCACTGGACAACAGCAGCATGACCAGCAACTGCAGCGGTTGGGCAATCGGCAGGGGAACGAACAGCCAGCCCAGGCCATACAGCGCGGCGGCCACCAATACGCCGCGCAGGACACCCGCCAGCATATAGGCCGCAAAAATCTCCCAGGCCGCCAGGGGCGCCATCAGCACAAAGACAAGGCTGCCCATGATCTTGGATTGGGTCAGGCTGGATGAGGTGTTGGCGAAAGAATTCTGGATCACACTCATCATGATCAGGCCAGGGATCAGGAAGGCGACATAGGACACGCCGGCATAGACTTCCACACGCCCGGCCATCACCTGACCGAAAACGATCAGATACAGGGTCGCGGTAATGACGGGGGAGGCCACGGTCTGACCCGCCACCGTGAGAAAGCGCGTCACCTCTTTGTGCAGGAGGGTGCGCATGCCATAGGCGTTCAAGCAGCGTCTCCGGTCAACTCCACGAATACGTCTTCCAGACTGGGCTCGCGGGTATGTACGTCCAGCAGCCTGAGCTCGGCCGCACGCAGCGCCTCAAGGACCTCGCCGATACGCTGCTCGCCCGCCTTCAAGCGCAACTCATAGTCTCCGTCTGCGCCATCCACCACCAAGGCCCGGATGGCGTCGGGCAGGACCGCATCAGGTGCGAGCTTGATCCGCAGGAACCGAAACGGATGGCGATCCAGAAACGCCCGGGTTGGCTCCAGAGCCCGCAGTTCACCGCCATCCATCACCGCAATACGCTCACACAGTGCCTCCGCCTCCTCCAGATAATGGGTCGTCAGCACGATAGTGTGCCCTTCGCCATGCAGGCGGCGGGTGAATTTCCACAACGCGCGCCGCAACTCGACATCCACGCCCGCGGTGGGCTCGTCGAGCACCACCACCGGCGGCTTGTGGACCAGGGCCTGCGCGATCAGCACCCGCCGCTTCATGCCACCGGAAAGCTGGCGCATCTTTGCGCCACGCTTGTCCTGCAGGTCCAGCGCGGTCAGCAGCTCGTCAATCCAGGCGGCGCTCTCGGAACCACAGCCGTAATAGCCCGCCTGGATGCGCAGAATCTCCTGCACCGTGAAAAAGGGGTCGTACACCAGCTCCTGCGGGACCACACCCAGGTTACGCCGCGCGCCGCGAAAATTGCGCACGGTGTCATGCCCCAGCACCGCGACCGTCCCGGCGTCCTTGCGGACCAGGCCGGCGATGATATTGATCAGGGTGGATTTGCCCGCCCCGTTGGGGCCCAGCAGTCCGAAAAACTCGCCTTGCGCAATCTCAAAACTGACGGCATTCAGAGCCGTCAAGCTGCCGTAGCGCTTGCTCACACCGTCGATACTCAGGGCTGCGGTCATGCCTGCACGCCAGAAACTGGGGGCGCGAAGTATACCGACCTGATCAGTGCGGTATTCTGTGGTCGCCTTTTCCACTGGCTGTAATCGATGCTGTTGAACCTGCTGGCCTGTGCCGTCGGCTTGATCCTGCTTGTCTGGAGCGCGGACCGTTTTGTCCGCGGCGCAGCCAGCATCGCGCGCCATCTCGGCGCCCCACCGCTGCTGATCGGTTTGACCATCATCGGCATCGGCACATCCGCGCCCGAGGTGGTGGTCTCCCTTATCGCGTCCCTGCAGGGCAACCCTCAGATCGCCGTGGGCAATGCGCTGGGTTCCAATATCACCAATATCGGCATGGTCCTGGGGGTGACGGCCTTGATCGCGCCACTGGCCGTATCGTCGACTGCGCTGCGCCGCGAACTGCCCCTGGTCCTTGGCGTCAGCATTGCGACCTTGCTGATGTGTCTGGATGGCCTGCTCGAGCGCTGGAATGGCGCCTTGCTGCTGATGGGTTTCGTCGCCACCATGGCGTGGATGATCTGGCTGGGCCGAACCACCGACGCCTCCGACCCGCTAATCCAGGAAATCAGTCAGGAAGGGCAAACCGCGGCCCTGACGCCGCGCTGGGCCTATTTCTGGATCGTGACCGGCCTGATCCTGCTGCCGGTCAGCTCACAGATGCTGGTATTTGGCGCCACCCGCATCGCCGAGCACTTCGGGGTGAGCGATCTGGTCATCGGGCTGACCGTGATTGCCATAGGCACCAGCTTGCCGGAACTGGCCGCCACGGTGGCGGGCGCCCTGCACAAGGAACCTGATCTGGCGGTAGGCAATGTGCTGGGCTCAAATCTGTTCAACCTGCTGCTGGTGCTAGGCATTCCAGGGGTCATAGCGGCCCCACAACTCGACCCGGCAGTGATCGTCCGTGACCTGCCGATGATGATCGGACTGACTGTGGCGGTCATAGCCATGGCCTGGGGGCGCAGTTCGCCGGGTCGCATTTCGCGCATCGAAGGGGCCGCGCTGCTAGCGGCCTTCATCGGCTACGAGCTTATACTGGCGGCCTCCGTCGACCTGATCTGAACACCGTGCCGCATAGCCAAGACCTGATCCGCATGGGCCGCGCCGTCATTGAAACGGAGCGCGACGCCCTGAGCGATTTGTTGCCGCGCATTGACGCGGCCTTCGTGCGGGCCTGTGAACTCATGCACGAATGCCGCGGCCGCATCGTCGTCACCGGCATGGGAAAATCAGGCCATATCGGCGGCAAGATCGCCGCCACACTGGCCAGTACCGGCACACCGGCTTTCTATGTGCATCCCGGTGAGGCCAGCCATGGCGACCTGGGCATGATCACCCGCCAGGATGTGGTGCTGGCCCTGTCAAATTCGGGAGAAACCGTCGAGCTATTGACGTTGGTGCCGCTGATCAAGCGCCAGCATGTTCCGCTGGTCGCCGTTACCGGCCGCCCCGAATCCAGCCTAGCCAAGAACGCCGACGCGCATCTGAATGTCGCGGTCGCCAAGGAAGCCTGCCCGCTGAACCTCGCCCCCACAGCCAGTTCCACGGCAGCCCTGGCCATGGGCGATGCGTTGGCCATCGCGCTGCTGGACTGGCGCGGCTTCACCCAGGAAGATTTTGCTCGCTCGCATCCCGGCGGGAGCCTGGGACGGCGGCTGCTGATCCATGTCGAAGACATCATGCACACCGGTGACCAGATCCCCCGGGTACGCAGCGGCACCAGCCTCAGCGCGGCGCTGCTGGAAATGACCAGCAAGGGCATGGGCATGACGGCGGTCGTCGACGATGAGGACCGCATTCTGGGCATTTATACGGACGGCGATTTGCGCCGCACGCTGGATCGCAACCTCAATGTTCACACCACCAAGATTGATGACGCCATGACCCCGGGCTGCCGAACCATCGGCGCCGGGCAACTGGCTGCCGAAGCGGTGGATCTGATGCAGACCCACAGCATTACCGTGCTCCTGGTGGCCGACAAAGCCAATCGCATCGCCGGCGCCATTCACATGCACGACCTGCTGCGCGCCGGGGTCATTTGAGTATGGACAACGATCTGCAAGCGCGATTGCGCGCGCTGAAACTGTTGGTCCTGGATGTCGACGGGGTCATCAGTGACGGGAAGCTCTACCTCGGACCTGATGGCGCGGAGTGGCGGTCGACCTCGGTTCGCGATGGGCTCGGACTCAAGGCACTGTCCGCAGCCGGGATCACGACCGCGGTGATCAGCGGACGCCCCGCCGGCGGCCTGGACACCCGCCTGCGCGCCCTGGGCGTGAGCCGGCTTTACTTCGGTCGCGATGACAAATTGCCGCTTTATCAGGAACTGGTCGAGGCGCTCAACATCGCGCCCGGCGAAGCGGCAATGATCGGGGACGATATTCCCGACCTGACCCTGTTTCGCGCGACCGGGCTCGGATTCTGCCCCGCAAACGCTCATCCAGAGGTGCTCGCGGCCGCCGCCTGGATCAGCCGATATGATGGCGGCGAGGGCGCAGTGCGGGAAGTTTGCGATTTGATCCTCGCCGCGCAGCGCGCGGCATGAAGGCCCTGGGCGCCGGCGTGCCGCCTATTGCCGTCTTGCCCCTATTGCTGATTCCGGCGATTCTGGCCGTGGTGATCTGGCAGTTGCGTGACGAGCGCCCGCGCCCGCGTCTGGCGGAAATCCTTCCACCGCCCGTCGCCGACTATTATCTGCGCGATGCCGTGGTGAGCACGATGGGCCCCAATGGCCAGCTCCTGCACCGGGTCAGAGCCACCGATGTCCTGCATTATCCGGATCGCTCGATCCGACTGGTCAATGTCGCCGTGGATTATCTTGAAGGGCCATGGGAACTGGTCGCCCACAATGGCTATATGCCCGATGACGAAAGCCGACTGGACCTGCAAGGGGATGTCGACATGCAGGGGGTACTGCGCTCCGGCGAACAAGTCCGCGTGCGTACTGAGGCGATTTCCATATTGTTCAGGGAACGGCGCATAGAAACGGCCGCGCCACTGACCCTGAGTTCGGGCCGCATTTCCGCCGGGGCGGTGGGCATGGAGACAGATCTGGATGGGCGGGAACTCCAGTTGATCAGTGCAGTCCGAGTGACCTATGCGCCTGCGCCCTAGCCTCCTCGCCCTGTTGCTGTTCAGCCTCAATGTCCAGGCGCAGCGCCCGGCGTTCCTGGATCAGATGCTGGCCGTGGAAATCGAGGCCGATTCGGCGGAGCTCAGCGAAGAGCGGGGGGTCAGCGTCTATCATGGCAACGTGGTGTTGCGGCGCGGCCCGCTGGAAATGCGCGGCGATGAACTGCGGATCCGGCGCGATGACCGCGACGGTCGTATCGAAGCGACCCTGGCCGGCTCACCTGCCCGCGCAACCCACCAACTGGATGCGAACGAAGATCCCGTGGTAGCGACCGCGAAACGAATCGTTTATACCACCATCTCCGAAATCCTTGAACTGCTTGGCAACGCCAGAATAGCCCGCGGCGACGACGAACTGACCGGCGAGCAGGTGCGCTATGACGTGGGCAAGGCCCGGATCGAAGCCGAAGGCGGCGGGGACCGGGTTCGCATCGTCATTACCCCGTCGGCCACCGCGCCCGAAGCACCCTGAAATGGCCACACTGCGCGCCCAGAATCTGTTCAAGCAATACCGCAAGCGCACGGTTGTCAGCGACGTCTCCATCGAATTGAATGCGGGCGAGACCGTGGGTCTGCTTGGTCCGAACGGCGCCGGCAAGACGACATCTTTCTACATGATCGTCGGCCTGGTGCCGGCCGATGCCGGGCAGATCCAGATTGGTGACACCGATATCACCCGGTTACCCATGCACGCCCGGGCCCGCCTCGGAATCGGCTACCTGCCCCAGGAGCCGTCAGTATTCCGCAAGCTTACGGTGGCCGAAAACATCCTCGGCATCCTGCAAACCCGCAAGGACCTGAATCGCGCCGAGCAGCGCGCCAAGCTGGAAGGCCTGTTGGAAGAGCTGCATATCGGCCACATCCGTGACGGCCTGGGCATGAGCTTGTCGGGCGGCGAACGGCGTCGGGTCGAAATCGCCCGCGCGCTGGCGGCGGAACCGCGGTTCATCCTGCTCGATGAGCCTTTCGCCGGGGTCGACCCCATTGCGGTCGGCGATATCCAGCAGATCGTCAATCATCTGAAGGATCGGGGCATCGGCGTGCTCATCACCGACCACAACGTGCGCGAGACGCTGGGCATTTGCGGCAGGTCCTACATCCTGTCCGAGGGTCGCGTTATCGCCGAAGGTCGGCCCCACGATATCCTGGCCAATGAGCAGGTACGAAAAGTTTATCTGGGTGAAGACTTCCGGATGTAAAAAGTTCAGCTTTGCTCGGCTTTTTGCGGACGGGCGGCCAGTTCCATCACCGCCTGAACCGTCGGCACGCCTTCATGCAGGACTTTGTAGACTTGGCGACAGATCGGCATATCGACCGCATGCCGATCGGCCAGTCGATTCACTTCAGCCGCATTGCCCACGCCTTCGACGACCTGACCGATCTCGGCGATAGCCTGCTCGACGTTGCCGCCGCGACCCAGTGCCTTGCCCAGCCGACGATTGCGGGACTGGTCATCCGTGCAGGTCAGCACCAGATCGCCTACGCCGGACAAGCCCATCAAAGTGTCGCGATTGCCGCCCATGGCCTCGCCGAGACGCATCATTTCCGCGAGCCCCCGCGTAATCAGCAGGGCGCGGGTATTGGCGCCCAAACCCAGACCATCAGCAATACCGACACCGAGCGCGATGACGTTCTTGACGCTGCCGCCGACCTCGACACCAACCACATCGTCCGAGGTGTACGCACGCAAGCCGGGACCATGCAGGGTCTGCGCGACCTCGTCGGCGAAATCGGCCTGACTGGAGGCCACCGTCACCGCCGAAGGCAGGCCGCGCCCGACTTCAACGGCAAAGGTCGGGCCGGACAGGATAGCCATGGGTAGCTGCGCACCGAGCTCGGTTGCGATCACCTCATGCGCCAGCCGTCCTGTTCCAGGCTCGAAGCCCTTGCTCGCGACCGCGACCCGGGTGTCCGGACGGACATGTGCCCTGAGCTGGCGACACAGCGGAGCCAAGGCGTGACTGGGCACTGCGAGCAGCCACCAGTCCGCTGCCGCAACAGCCGCCAGGCCAGGATCCAGAACCAACTTCTCGGGCAAGGGGCAATCCGGCAGATAACGCGCGTTCACGCGCTCGCGCCGCATCTGCAGCACTTCGCTGGCGGCGCGCCCCCACAGGGAGGTTTCGCAATTATTCCGAACCAGCGCAATCGCCAGTGCCGTGCCATAAGATCCCGCGCCGAACACTCCGATCGACATGTCAGTGCGGGGCGGAGCCGCCGGGGCCGGCCTGATCCTGAGCCTGCTTCATATACTCGCGAAACAGCGCGTCGAAATTCACCGGCTGCAGCAAGAACTGCGGGAAACCCGAACGCTGGATCAGATCACTCACGGATTCTCGCGCATAAGGAAACACCACATTGGGGCAATAGGCGCCCAGCACCGCCTGCTGCTCCTGTGCCTGAGAAAACCCGCGCAGCGCAAAAATGCCGGATTGATGAACCTCCACCAGATACCCGGTCCGGTCGTTCTGCTTGGCCATAACCGTGACCGCGAGCGTCACCTGATGGACGTCTTCGGCCACCTTGGCGACTTCCGTATTGATTTGCACATCGACTTTGGGACGCCACTCCTCGGCAAAGATCTCTGGCGCATTTGGCACCTCGACCGATGCATCCTTCAGATAAATCTTCTGCAGGACGACCTGCGGTCCAGTTTGCTGTTCTTCGCTCAAGCGATGTTCCTCGTATCCAGAAAAAATGGCCGCAGCGGCCTATTTGGTGGTCACCGGCAGGTTCGCACCCTGCCACGCATTCAGCCCGCCAGTGAGCGGGTGCACCGCCGCGAAACCTTCCTTGCGCAACCGCAGCCCGGCCTGCGCTGAAGTCGATCCCAGCGCGCAGCACAGGACCAATGGTCGCTCGGCATGCTTGCGCAATTTGGTCAGATGTTCATCAAAACTGGCATACGGCGCGCTAATTGCACCTAGAATATGCCCGCGCTTGAATTCTGCCGCGGGCCGCACATCGACCACCAAGGCGTTTTCGTGGTTGATCAGACGGACGGCCTCGGCCGGTGAAATGCGCTGACCGCCGCGCAGGACGCGGAAGATTTCGTTGGCTGCGATGAGCAGCAAAACCGTGATCAGGGCGCTGCTGAGCAGCGCATGATTACCGGCAAATTCAAACAATTGGTTGATGGACATCGTACTGGCGGAAAAAAG
>JBFIIN010000009.1:0-19704 GCA_041601225.1 Oceanococcus sp. | reverse complement strand
GTACAGCATCACCCCCAGCGCGTAGACGTCGCCCTTCATCGTCGCCGGCTGCCCGGTGAGCACCTCGGGCGCCAGATACAGCGGCGTGCCCGAACTGGAGCCCGGCCGCTCCAGCGCACGGGTGAAGCCCATCTGGGTGATGCCCAGCGCGCCCAGGCGCTCGCGGTCGATCACCCCGCCGCTGCCGAAATCGGCCAGCTTGAGGGTCGGCAAGGCACTGTCATCCGACTCGGCGACCAGCACGTTGTGCGGTTTCAGATCCTTGTGCAGCACGCCCACCGAGTGGGCCGCAGCCAGGCTGTCGGCCAGGCGCGCGATCAGTTCCAGACGCGCGGCCAGTGGCAGGCTCGCGGCGCCCCCGTGGCCCGCACACCAGTGGCGCAGATCGCCCGCCGGCAGGTACTCGCACTCCAGGTAGCAGGGCGGCTCATCCAGATTCCAGTCCAGGATCGCGCGCAAGTCATCCCGCTCGCCGAGGCTTTCGCGCAGCACCCGGAACAGGGTGATCTCGCGCTTGAGCGAGCCCAGCGCATCGGCGTCGCGGGCGAACTTGAACACCCGCAGCTCGCCGGATTTTTCCTGGCGCCCCAACCAGGCCTCGACCCGTCCGCCCAGGCCCAGGCGCTGCTGCAGCCGCCAGTGGGGCCGCAAGGGCGGCGTGTCGCCCGCCTTCAGACGCAGCGGCGAGGCCGCGCTTTCGATCTGACGCACCCGCACCGGGGCATCGAGACGATAGCCCAGGCCATGCAGGGTGCGGATCGTCGCATGGGCCTGATCGCCGATGGCCGCGCGCAGCTTGCTGACGCATTTGTTGAGCACCGACTCGGTGACGATGCGCCCAGGCCAGACCGCGTCGAGCAGCTCGTCTCTGGTGACCACCTCGCCGGCGTGGTGCAGCAGATGGCGCAGGACCGCCCGCGACTTGAGCTCCAGGGCCACCGCCTGGCCGTCGACCCGCAATTCCAGACCGCGCTCGTCGAGGCGGACCGCCCCGAACTCCCAGCGGCGCGAGCCGGACGGATCCGGCGCCGCGCTGATGGCAGGCATATCAGCCACCAAGTCGACCCGCCCTGGACATCATCGGCACAGCCGGCCATCGACACGCTGTGTGTACTCTTCCCGCGGCAATGACCTGCCGCATCATCCGCTCATGCCACTGGCATCCGACGTGGGCGTGTGCTGATCAGTCGACGGGACTGCCTGCCTGCTTGCGCGTGTCCAGGATGGGTGCTGGCTCAAGCCGCGTCGCGCTGCGCATCCTCCAGGCTCAGCTGGTCGTTCTGCTTAAGCAGATCGTCACCGCTGAGCTGGGTGGCGTTCAGCCCGCCCAGGAATCCCGCCAAGCCGGCTTTTTCATACTGGACCTTGATCCGGTCGCTCATCAGGCCGATATATTCAAGATTGGGAATCAGGCGCTGGAACATCAGCTGACGAAAGGCGACCATGCCGGGCGCGCAGAGCACCACTTCGTTCCAGTCCTTGATCGACAGATGACCGGTGTCGCCAAACCATTCGTAATAGACCTCGTGGCTCATGAAGCGATTGCGCATCAGCAGAGCCAGCTCAAAAGCCCAGTCTTCGCGCTCCTTGCGCTCGCTGGGCGACAAATGTTCGGTGATGTGCTCTTTGAGCGCGAGCACGCCGTAGTGCACATGACGCGCCTCGTCCTGAATCACGTAGCCCAGCAGATTTTTGAGCAGGGGCTCGCGGGTGTAGTTGTACATGGTGGAGAACGCCCCGAGGGCCAGGCCTTCGACCATGATCTGCATGCCGAGGAACTTCACATCCCAGCGTGAATCGGTCAGCAGATCGTCCAGGATAACGAACAGGTTGTCATTGACCTGGTAGACCTTGTCCATTTTTGTATCCAGGTAACGATAGAACACTTCCAGATGGCGCCCTTCATCCATGACCTGCGTCGCGCCATAAAATTTGCCGTCCAGCCACTGCACGCTTTCGGTAACCTGGGACGCGGCATACAGGGCCCCCTGCTCGCCGTGCATGAATTGCGCCAGCGACCAGGCCGCCAGATCCGACTGGAACTGCAATTTTTCCTTCGCGTTGAACTTCACGCCCTTGGCCGCCAGGCCTTCAAACGGTGCGTATTCCTCGGGCAGGATCGGCCGCTCGGGGCTGAGCGGGTCCACATCCGTAGACCAGTCCAGATCACGGTCGCCATCCCATTGATTGGCCACCGCGCGGCGGTAGAGATCCCACATTTCGGGAAAGTCGCTGCCATAGGTCAGGTCAAAATGCACCGGATGTCCAGAGTACATATTGACCGATGGATTGTTCTTGCCCTTTTTCTGGATCATCCCGCGGATGGCCGAGGGCGCCAGCGAGGCCGCGACTTTGGGATTCTTGATCGACAGCATCAGGCCGATATTGTCCACTGTATTGGTGATGGTGTTGCGCGCATGCATGGGCAATCCATTCAACATCCGGTCAAATGTACTCATTTGTCGTCTCCGTTGACGCCATTGTTGTTCAGCTGCAACTGCTCAAGAAACTGGCGCAGTTTGCGTTCATGCAGCAGTGCAAAAGCCCGGTTCACGCCTGGGATAATGCGATCCTGGATATGTTCGATTTCCTCGTCGCTCATGTCGCCCAGACGCTCGGTAAACAGTTTGAGCTCATGGGCGAAAAGCACATCCACGGCATCCTGCACGATCTGCACGTCAGCTGCCGAGAAACCGCGCGCCAGAGTCAAACCCTGTTCGCGCAAACCGGACCACAGGCGCAGGAGTTCCACGCCATCCGGGCCAATCTGGTCGTGCGCATCGAGAAACCCCAACGCGGATGCCGCCTCCCGATCTTCAGCCGTCAATTGAAATTTCGCAATCACGTCGTCGACGGGCAAGGCGCGGTCATCGCGATGCTCGGCGCGCAAACGTGTGCGCAGGACTTCGAACTGATGCTGTTGATGGCTGGTGAACTCCGCGCCATCGCCATTGAGTACCGCGCGGATGGCCTTCAACGGCAGAAAATGCTCTTCCTGCAGCGCCTTGATATAGCGGATGCGCTCGACATGCTCCGGTGAGTACCAGGCCATATTTCGCGAAGTCTTTCGTGGTTCCGGCAACAAACCTTCGTTGATATAGAACCGGATGGCCTCGCGCGAGGTGCCGGTTTGCTCCACGACATCTTTCATGCGTAAAGCGGTCATCAGGCGTCCACGACCACGGATCCGGTGGCATACGCCGAGCAGGCCAGGGTGAAACCCTGATCGCGCTCGGCCGCGTCCAGGCAATTCGGCTCGTCGAGCATCACCTCGCCCTCGATGATCTGTAGTTTGCAGGCGGCGCAGCCGCCAACGGCGCAGGAAAACTGCAACGCCACACCGGCCGCCAGGCCCGCGTCCAGTATGGACTGCCCAGGTTGCTGGGTGACGCGGATATCTGAGCGACTGAAATGAATAGCCTGCGGCTGATCCGGGTGCTTGCCGGCCGCGTGAGTCGCCGAAGCAAAGCTCTCCCGACAAATGCGGGCCGGCTCCACGCCTGCCGCGAGCAGGCCATCCACCACGGCGGCCATCATCGCGCCAGGCCCACAGATATAGAACTGCGGGTCGGCACCCGGCGCACGCCCACGCAAGACCCGCGCCGCATCGATACGGCCGGTTTCCCCCTGCCAGTCCGGCTCGGGCTGGCTGAGTATATGCGCGACCCGCAGGCTCGGAAATTGCGCTTGCAGGGCGCGGATGCGCCCAGAGAATATCGTTTCACTCTGGCTGCGATTGCCATAAAGTAACTGGCAATCACGGGTCGGATCGCGGGCGAGCGCCGTTTCCAGCAGGCTGATTATCGGGGTGATCCCGGACCCCGCCGCGACCATCACCAGCGGCACAGTCTCGTCCGCCCCGAGCACGAAATCACCGTTAGGGCCGAGAAATTCATATTCGGCTCCGGTCTGCAGCTCGTCGAGCAGATAATTTGAAACCAGACCGCCCGCGACCCGCTTGCAGCTAAAACCGGCCGGGCTCACCCCTTCCGGGGTCGAAAGTGAATAGGCACGCCTCACCCGGCGGCCCTTAATGTCGAGACAATGGGTGAGATATTGACCCGCGCGGAATCTCAGCGGCTCGCCATCCACCGGCTCAACGAAAAAACTCGCGGCATTGGCAGTTTCCGGACGCACCTCCAGCACCCGCAGTCGGCGGCGCTGTGGCTGCTGCACCGCCGGCCGCTCCCAGCGTGCTGCCGAGGCGGCACGCGCCTCACGACTGATCGTCTGCCCGCTTGAGGCTTTTGTTTTGAAGAATGCGAAACCCATGGCGCCCGCGTAGTGCGTAGTAACACTACGCAGTCTCGCAACAGCCTCGCGCCAATGTCAAGTCAAGTGCTCCAGGGGGAGCATGGAGCAAGCGCAGTCGCGGCCGGTCCAGCGTGCTCAGGCCGGCGCGACAAACGCTCGGCTGCCGTGACCCGGACCCGGCCCAAAAGCACCGCTACTTAAGCTCGCGACGGTAAAGATCCAGCATGCGGTCATCAAAGGCCGTGAACACCACTCGACCCAATTCGGGATGCCGGGCCAGGAAAGCGGAAACCCGCGCCACCGCAAGCGGCACGGCAAGCTCGGCCGGGTAGCCGTAGACCCCACAGGAGATGGCCGGAAAGGCGATGCTTTGGCATCCATTGGCCCGTGCCAGCGCCAGGGCCTGATCATAACAACTGGCCAGCAAATCTGATTCCTTGGCCCCACCACCCTGCCAGACCGGACCTACGGCATGGATTACAAAACGGGCCGGCAACGCGAAAGCCGCGGTAATTCGAGCCTGGCCGGTGGGGCAGCCGCCCAATTGGCGACAGGCCTCGAGCAGCTGCGGCCCCGCGGCCCGATGAATCGCACCATCGACGCCGCCGCCGCCCAGCAAGGTGGAGTTGGCCGCATTTACGATCGCATCGACGGCCACACGGGTGATGTCTGCCTGCAAAACTTCGATTTTTCCCGTCATCGCCGATACCTCGCGCGCCCCCGGAGCCTTGCATACTGGCACTGTCAGGTGCTGCACACTACAGTGCGTCCACCAAGAGACAGGAGCGGCCATGCGCCGATCGATTCCGGTTTATGTAGTGGTCACGCTGATTCTGGGCGGCATGGCCGCCCTACTGGTCGGCCTGTTGTCGCTGCATAAGTTCGAAACGAACCACCTGTCGAAACTGGCGGAACTGGAACGTCACCGTTTCGAGGCCGGCCGCTTTTCCAGCTTGCTGCATGATCATATCGACCAACTGAACCGCCAGGCGTACTTGCTGGCAGCCACGGGCAAGGACCAATATGCGCGCAGTTACGCCGACTCGATCCTGGCCATCCAGGCCCTGCGCAAGGGGAACCCGCTACCCGCCAAGGTACCGATGACCGCGGCGGATCAGTTGCTGCTTCAGGAAAGTTTTCTCGCCATTGAGGCCCTGATGAGCAGTCAGCTCAAGGCCCTGGAAGTCATCGTCACCAACAAACCTTCCGCCCAGGCCCTGTTGAATCTGGCAGGGCCTCAGGTCCAGGGCCTGCAACAGGAACTCGGGCTTGCCCTGAACGAATTTTCCACCTCCCTGCTCGAGCGCCTTGCACAGCATTCGGACGCGTTGATCGCCCGGACCGCCGCATTGCGCAATAACCAGATTGCACTGATGGCGGCGCTGGGAATGGTCATGCTGCTGTCTTTCGGCATCGTGCACAGCCTGGGGGTACGACCCCTGCGCCAGATTCTGGACGCCGCGGCGCGCATTGGTGGTGGGGACTACAGCTTTCGCGCACAGACCTACGGCCTGCGTGAAATTGAGAATCTGAGCGCCATGCTCAACTGGATGGCCGACTCCTTCCAGTCGGACATGGAGGTGCGCGCCGAAGCCGAGCGATCCGCCCAGGCTGTAGAGCGGCGCCTGAGGGAACTCAGCGATCTCGCACCGGGCGTCATCTGGGAGACCCGCTACAACCCCCATACCGGCCCCGAAGTGAGCTATTCCAGCCAGGCATTCGAAGATTTCTATGCCGTGGACAGGGACAAGGTCTCGCGTGACTTTCGAATGATCTTTCAGGCCATCCATCCGGACGACTGCGAAGACTTCGCCGCCACGGTTGAGCGCGCCATTGCCGAGCGCTCGGACCTGTCGAGTGAGCATCGCAGCTTGCGCAAAGATGGCAGCTACCGCTGGGTGCGGGCCTATGGGCGTGTTTCGGAACTCGCGGACGGCACCCTGACGTGGAATGGATACAGCGTGGATGTCCATGAACTGACCGAACTCAAGGGTCAGCTGGAAAACGCCCTGAGCCTGGCCGAAGCGGCGAACCGCACCAAGAGCGAATTCATCGCCAATGTGAGCCATGAAATCCGCACGCCCATGAATGCTGTTCTGGGCATGACCCATCTTTGTCTGCAAACCGAACTCAGCCTCAAGCAGCGCGAGTATCTGCAAAAGATCGAGAATTCAGCGCGACTGTTGCTGCGCATCATCAACAACGTGCTGGATTCATCAAAGATCGAAGCCGGACGCCTGGAACTGGAACACATCGATTTTTCCCTCGATCAGGTCTTGGAGAATGTCAGTGATGTGGTGGCGCTCAAGGCGCGCGAGAAGAATCTGGAATTTCTGTTCGATGTGCCGGCCGACGTGCCGCGCGCCTTGCTGGGAGACGCATTGCGCCTCGGTCAGGTCCTGACCAATCTGGCCGGCAACGCTGTGAAATTCACCGATGAAGGAGAAGTCCGGGTCTCGGTTCGCAGCTCAGGTCGCCGCGACAACGCGGTAACCCTGAAGTTCGAAGTCGCCGATACCGGCATAGGCATAGACCCGGATCAGTTGCCCTACCTGTTCGATTCATTCACCCAGGCCGACACCTCCACCACGCGGCGCTTTGGAGGAACCGGCCTGGGCCTGTCCATCTGTCGCCAACTCGTCCAGTTGCTGGGTGGTGAGATTGTGGTAGAAAGCACCCCCGGCCAGGGCAGCATATTCAGTTTTTCCGCCGAGTTCGGCCTGCATGAAGCCGGCCAGACCGCCCTGCGCAAGACAGCCAACGCACTGGGCCAGCTGCAATGTCTGGTGGTTGATGACAGTCGCTCAGCGCGCAGGATCATGGTGTCCACCCTGCGCTCCTTCGGCTTTGACGCCGATGATGCGGCCTCCGGCGAGGAAGCTCTGCGACTCATCCAGGAACGCCCCTACGACTTTGTGCTGGTCGATTGGCGTATGCCCGGCATGGATGGCGTGGAAACGGCGCGTCACCTCAGGAATACCGCGGCGCCAGACACGCGCATCGTTCTGGTCACCGCCTATGGCCGCGACGAAGTCCTGGACGAGGTCGAGCACGACCGGCTGGTTGATGCGCTGCTGCTCAAACCGATCAGCGCCTCGGTGCTGCTGGACACCATTGCGGCCAGCTTCGGCAACGCTTTCGAGGGCGGACATCGCCCGCTTACCGCCGCACCGCTGGTGCTGCCCGACCTCAAGCAGACCCGGCTGCTGCTGGCCGAGGACAGCGAAATCAGCCGCGAGCTTACGGTCGAGCTTCTGGAAGCCGCGGGGGCCACCGTAGTGGCTGTGGGGGACGGCGAAGCCGCGCTGGCTGCGGCGGGCCAGGACCCCTTTGATGCGATTTTGCTGGACCTGCATATGCCCCGCATGGGCGGCCTGGACGCTGCGCAAGCCATACGCAATGAACTGGGCGATGAGATCACTCCGATTCTCGCCATGACCGCGGACACCATGAGCGGCAGCCGAGAGCGCGCAATGCAGGCGGGCATGAACGACTACATCGAAAAGCCGCTGGACGTGGCCAAAATGTACGCTACGGTCGCGCGCTGGGTTGAAGCGCCTGCGGGCAGTTCGATCCCGGCTCCGCGAAGTCCGAACCTGGACCCGCAGCGCAGCAAGCTTCCCGGAGTGGATGTGCGCGACGGGCTGGCACGCGCGAATAACAATGCCGAGCTCTATTTCCGCTTGTTGGCCAAGCTGGTACAGCGGCACGAGGATTTGCAGTATCGCGTACAGTCCGCGATCGACCACGAGGACTGGCAGGCTTTGGAAGCCATGGCCCACAGCCTGAGAGGCGCGGCGGCGAATCTCGGTGCGCATCGTATCGCCGAGCTCAGCGGCGCGCTGGAATCGGCCGCGCGCAGTCGCGCACGGGAAACCGGCGAATCGCTGGCCCTGGATCTGGACGCCACAATTCAAGCTCTGCAACAGGCGCTGGCGCTGCCCGCAGACCCGCCGGGACCGCAGCGCCGACCACTGCATGCAGACGAACTGCAACGCCTGCGCGCGCTCATTGAAGCCGGCGACACCGCGGCCCGCCAATTGGTCGCAGAGCTGCGCCCGCAGGCCGATGAACGTGAAATACTAGACCGGCTGGAAGCTCACCTGGGGCGCTACGAATTTGAGAAAGCATTGAGCCTGTTAATTCAACTGGATAAAGCGCAATGCGGGTGACCACCGAGCGGCGCTTCAACATTCTGGTCGTGGATGACACGCCGGAAAACGTCGAGCTGCTCGACGAAATCCTGCGCGGCAATTACCGGGTGCGCGCTGCCCTGAATGGTCCGCGCGCGCTGGAACTGGCGCGCGGCGAGGATCGTCCCGACCTGATCCTGCTCGACGTGATGATGCCGGGCATGGACGGACTTGAAGTTTGTCGACAGCTCAAGGCGGATCACCGGACCCGCACCATACCGGTCATATTCGTAACGGCACGCAGCGAGGTTGAAGACGAGAAGATCGGTTTCAAGCTCGGCGCGGTCGACTACATCACCAAGCCGATCAGCCCCCCGATTGTGGAGGCACGTGTGCAATCGCACATCACCCTGGCACACAGCAAGCGCATGCTGGAGCGCATGGTCGCGGTACGGACCCGGGAACTGGCCGGCGCCAACAAACAGCTGGAACAGGAGATGCGCAGCCGCGCGCAAGCCATGTCGCGGGCCGAATTTGTCAGCCAGCACGACGCGCTCACCGGCTTGCCGAACCGGCGTTCCCTGCTCGAATCAATCCGCCCCGCTTTGACCCGGGCGAAAGAACAGGGCCATGCCCTGGCCCTGTTGCATATGAATCTGGATCGCCTTCAGTCCGTCAACAACTCACTGGGGACCAGCGTGGGCGACGAATTACTGGTGCGCACCGCGCGACGCCTCCTCAAAGACACGCAGACCAACGACCTCGTGGCCCGCGATGGCGGGGACAATTTCGTGGTGGTTTTTGACCGCGGCTGGCAGAGCGCCAGCGATGCCCAGGAGGCCGCGGACGCGGCCAGCCTGGACATCCTGGACAAACTGGCCGCACCGCACGCGATGGAGGACCGTACAGTCCGGCTCGGCGCGAGCGCGGGCCTGACGATCTTCCCGCGCGACGGCGACGAGGGCGCGGATCTGCTCACTCGGGCACAGATCGCGACATCGGTGGCGAAAAAACTCGGCGGCGACCGGCTGGAAACTTACAGCCCGAAGATGGGAACAGGCTCCAAGGCACGCTATTCCATGGAGGCGCACTTGCGTGACGCCCTGGACACCAAACAACTGGACATCCATTTCCAGCCTCAATGCGAGCTCGCAACCCGCCGCATCGTCGGCGCCGAGGCCCTGGTGCGCTGGCCAGACGGGAGCGGGGGGTTCATCTCCAACGCCAGCTTCATCCCGCTGGCTGAAGAAGCCGGGCTGATCCTGACCCTGGACCACTATGTCCTGCGCATGCTCTGCCAATACATCCTCGACTGGGAAGATCGTCTACCACGCGATTTCCGCTTTGCTTTCAATTTTTCTCCGCTGTGCTTCCAGGACGCCAATTCCATACAGCGGGCTCTGGACCTGGTCGCCGAAATGGGCGTGGACCCAACCCGGCTGGAACTTGAAGTCACCGAATACGCGGTAATCGCCGACGTCAGCACCGCGGTGGAAAAACTGCGTCAAGTCCGCGAATTCGGAATTCGGGTGGCCCTGGACGACTTCGGCACCGGGTATTCGTCACTGGCCTATCTCAAGACCTTGCCGCTGGACAAACTCAAGATCGACGGGGCCTTTGTGCAGGACGTCGAGAACGACAACCGGAGCGCGAGCATTGCCCGCACCATCATCGTACTGGCCAATACCCTGCGCCTGGACGTCGTTGCTGAAGGCATCGAGAATCAGGCGCAACTGGAATTCGTCCGCAAATGCGGTTGCCGCCACGGCCAGGGATTTGATCTGCACGGCCCCTTGGCCGCGACCGATCTGCTCAAACTGCTCCCTTGACCGGAAGGTTCCGGGTGCGATGCGAGGTCAGTCCAGGTAGCGGACGTCGGTCAGTTCCTCGGAAAGGCTCCAAAGACTCGCCGCCACCTTGACGTCGCGCGACTTGCGGTTTGACCCCACCTTGACCGGGTACCCGCGCATCTGCTTGAAGCCGTCCGGCCCCCAGTAGTCACCCCCTTTCACATCGGCCATGGTCGCGGCGTACAAACTGGGCAATGACCCCATTTGCGCCGGCTGACCGACCAGGGCATTGGCCAGCTTCATATAGGCTTTTTCGAAAGCGCTTTTCTTCTGTTCGGCGGCCACCGTTTGCAAATTGGTACTGGAATAACCCGGATGGGCGGCCACGGACAGCACCGGCAATCCGGCCGCCCGCAGACGCCGGTCCAGCTCGTAAGTGAACAGCAGGTTTGCCAGCTTGCTCTGCCCGTAAGCGATCCAGCGCTGATACTTGCCACGCTCCCAGTTCAGATCATCCAGGCGAATGCCGGGTGTCCAGTTGTGGGCCATGCTGGCCACATTGACCACCCGCGCCGAGTCGGCGGCGGCCAGAGCATCCAGCAACAATCCGGTGAGCGCGAAATGGCCCAGGTGGTTGGTGCCGATCTGCATTTCGAAACCCTCCGCGGTCCGGCTCAGTGGCAAGGCCATAACGCCAGCGTTGTTACACAGCAGGTCCAGCTGCGCATGGTCGGCGAGCAGCGCGGCGGCGAATGTACGCACTGATGCCAGGCTGGCAAGATCCAGAGCCCGGAACTCGAGCGCGGCGTTGGGATGTTGCTCGCGAATCGTCGCCAGCGCCTGTTCCGCCTTGGCTTGTGTGCGGCACGCCAGGATGACTTTGGCGCCCTTGCCCGCCAGGCCCGCCGCGGTGTGCAGGCCCAGCCCGCTGTTGGCTCCAGTCACCACCGCCACTTTGCCGGACAGATCCGGTATGTCCTGTGCCGTCCATCGATTTGCCATTGTGCTCCCCCTGAATTTCAATGCGCCCACATAGGCTGCCCGGGTGCATTAAAGCAGATCGGACCCGCCGACTGTGCGCCAATCCAAGGGTGCGCTACGCTTAGAGGTTCTCCGGGATCACTGATCCAAGCATTCCGGCGCAAACGCGCCGCAAGGAAATGGGTATGTCGCGTTTACAGAATCTTTGTTTCGGCCTGATCTCTGGCCTGGCGGCGCTCGCCATGGCCGGCTGTGAGGGCGGAGGCCGCCTGGCCGGCACCGCAGTCGGCGGTGGTGGCGACGGGACCGGCGCGCAAATCTATCGCATCTGTCCCGGCCCGCAGGCCCAGACCGAGGCACTGATTGCATTTTTTGATGCACGCGAAGGCGACACCATCGAGTTCTGCGAAGGTGAGTTCGACTTCACCACCGGGCTCATCATGACCGGCAAGCGCGGCATTACCGTGCGGGGAGCGGGCATGGACAAGACCATCTTGTCCTTTGCCAACAGCGACGCGCAAGACGGCATCAACGTCAATCAGGTGGACGGCTTCACCATCGAGGATCTCACCGTCTATGACGCCGCCGGCAATGGCGTGCGCGTGTTCCGTTCGCAGCACATCACGTTCAGCCGCGTGAAGGTGGGCTGGTCCAACGCCGATCCCGCCTCGCCAAACTACGACCCGACCATGGAATCCTGGAGTGAGAACGGCGCCTACGCCTTCTACCCCGTGGTCACACGCTACGTACTGATCGAGGACTCGGTTTCGATCGGGTCATCGGACGCGGGGGTCTACGTGGGCCAGTCCAGCGACATCCTGGTGCGCCGCACGGAAGCCTTCCACAACGTGGCCGGCTTCGAGTTCGAGAACACCTTCCGCGCCGAGTTCGTCGACAACGTGGCGCATGACAATGTCGGCGGCTTCCTGGTATTCGATCTGCCCGGCCGCGTGCAATTCGGCGAAAAAAACCTCGTCCACCGCAATGTGAGCTACAGCAACAATATTCCGCAATTCGCGCCGCGCGGCTCCATCGTGGCGGCAGTCCCCTCGGGCACCGGCATCCTGGTGCTATCCGGTGACCAGGTCGAGATTTACGACAATGAAATCTACGACAACAACACCGTCGGCATCGTGTTCGTCAATTACGGCCTGGTCGATTCCAGTGAATCCGTGACCAATTTCGACTGGTACCCCGAAGGGGTGCACATCTACAACAATACGTTCCGCAACAACGGCGGCAGTCCCACCCTGCCCGATACCGAACGCAGTGGCTGCCTGGGCGACCCCAGCAACCCGATCATCGGGCTGCCTGGTCTGGGCGAGGACCCGACCTGCCTGGCCGATAACGCCACCGTGCTGCCCACCATCCTGCTGGTCAAGAACGGCGGCAAGGGCGCACATATCGTCTGGGACGGCGGCGAAGACGTCCCCAACGACTGTAGCGAAATTCCCGTCGATCGAGACGGCATCCCGCTCACCGAACCCAACCCCAACGAGGTCAGCCGACCCGAGCCGCGCACCGACGAGCGCGGCCGCCCCAATTATTACCAGTTTGATCCCATTCCCAACTGCAAGTGGAATGCCTGGAAGTTCGACGAGGCGGGCACGCTGAAGAAGCCCGAGAACGGCATCTGTATCGAAGGCAATACCTTCGAGAACAGCAATCCGCAGAATCTGCTGGTGGACGACTTCGCCAACATGAACTTCTATTCCACGGATCTGAGCGACCCCGGCAATCTGGTGCCTTCGGACAACAACAAACCCACCGACTGCCCCACCGTCGCGCCCGAACTGCTCCCCGAGTTCGTGCCGGCCTTGCCAAGCTTCAAGGCAAATCCAAACCTGGACCCGCGCCCGACCGCTGCAGAGATTGCCGCCGCCTGCAATGCCGGCCAGCCGGGCCAGGTCAATCGCACCGCGCTGCTCAATTACAACTGTCCGCGCCTGGACCAGTACGGCTTATACCTGGACGAAACCGACCCGCGCGCCGGAGCCACGCCGCCCGGCATACCTTTTGACCTCAATACCATCTTGTTCTCGGACTATGCGTCGAAATATCGCTTCCTGTTCCTGCCCACCGGGCCGGACGGTCGCCCGGTCAAGGCGCAATATCAGGACTCGACTGACTGCACGACGCTCAATATTTACGACTGCTACACCGCGACCCTGCGCTTCCCGGTCGGCACGGTGTTCTCGAAAAGCTTTGCCTTCAAGAACGGCGAATCGGAGGAGGTCATCGAAACCCGCTTGTTGATCAAGCGGCAGAATCGCGACGGCTCAGTGTACTGGGTCGGACTGCCCTATTTCTGGACCACCGATGCCAACGGTCAGCGCTATGCCGAGCTGAAAATCGCCGGCACCTCGGTGGCCGCCTCCTGGGATTACGACGACCCCGACCCCGAGGTGGTTGACGCCCAGGACAATCGACGCCACTACAGCGGCTCCACCGATGCCTATGGCGTGCCCAATGCCGGGGCCTGCATCCTGTGTCACAACGGTGACGACCTGGAAGCGGGCGCGCCACCGATCGGACCCAAGGTGCGCAATCTGAACCGGACCTATAACTATCCCGGCTTTGGCGAGATGAATCAGTTGTCCTATATGCAAGCTCATGGCTTGTTAGATTTGCCCGATGACCCGGCCAATCTGGAGACCATGCCAAAATGGGATGTACCTGGCTCCGGCGGCGAGCAGCCCGGCTCGCCCGCCGACGTGCACCAGCGGGTGCGCGCCTTTTTGGAAGTCAATTGCTATCACTGCCATAACCCGGCCGGCAATGCCCAGAACTCGGGTCTGTTCCTGGATTCCTTCAGCAACCCGATGACCCAGCGTCACGGCATCTGCAAGCCGCCGATCGCCGCCGGCAAGGCCGCCGATTTCGGGGCCTATGACATCGAGCCGGGCAATGCCCAGCAATCGATATTGCCGCTGCGCGTGGCCACCACCGAACCCGGAGCGGCCATGCCGCCCCTGGCGCGAACTGTCGCCCAGGATGAAGTGGTCGAGCTGCTGATGGATTGGGTCGACAATGTGGTCGCCGATTTCGCCGACCCCAACGCCAATTCCTGTGGCAGTGGCGGCGTACTGCCTGGCAGCGGATTGCCGCTCACCTTGCCTGGCAACATCCCCGAAGTGGCTCCAACGCGGGCCCAGGAAAGCCCATTCGGCTAAGCCGGCCACTGACATAATCATCGCCGCGCTCGGAATAGCGCGACAGAACTTCGGAGTTGCCCGTGACCGTCATTGCTTACTGGTGCGTGTTTGCCGCCGCCTTGCTGCCCTACGCTTTTACCGGCATTGCAAAATTCAGCGGCGGCAAAAAACTGGGATCAAAGGCGAATCATGCCCCACGCGAATGGCTGGAGAACCTGGAAGGCGCGAAGAAGCGGGCACATTGGGCGCAGCTGAACAGCTTCGAAACTTTTCCGGCCTTTGCCGCGGCGGTCATCGTGGCCAGCCTGGTTGGCGGGAATCCGGCCGTCGTCGATATCCTGGCCCTGGGCTTTCTCGCCTTCCGGATGCTCTACGGCTGGTGCTATATCAGCGACCGAGCCGCGTTGCGAACTCTGATGTTCACCGGCGGCTCAGCCTGCGTGATCGGCATCTTTCTATCGCCCCTGCTGTAACCCAGCCCGTCATTGCCGGGCTGCTTTGCGGCCAGGCAGCCCTGGAGCCGGGACCGAACACGCCAGCGCTTGCCATGACAGGGTCCGGCGACTAGTCGCGATCTTGCTCGACCCGGCGCGCAATCTGCGCATCCAGGCGGTCCAACTTGGCCTGCAGACCGTCGACCCGAGCCTTGGCCTGGTCACCGCCCGCCTGAGACACGGCGCCCAGCTCCGCCGCGATGGACTCGCGCATGGCCTTGAGGTCCTCCAGGCGCGCGGCCTTTTCCGCTTTGTCGAAGATCAGCGCGTCCGGCGCCTGATCACTCGTGACCGCGGCCGCGAGGTTGGCCTGCGGCGCGATCGCCGCGTCACTGACCTGGCGATGGTGAACGAGGTTCGGAGAGGCCACCTCAACGCCATCCAGGTGCAGGCAGTCCAGCATGGCTTCGCGTAGTCGCGACCGGGCCAGCAGGATCTTCTTGGAGTCGCCCAGGAACCCGGCGGCGCGATATACCACGGCGTGATCGAGCAAATCGTCGATTCGCACGAAGCCGTCGGTGAGCTCCGCCTGCTCCAGGGCGGCCAGCAAGGCTTTCTTGACCTGGCTGTGGTGCACCTCGTAACCCAGCGAGACCACCGCAGAAACAATGGTGCCGGTGGCATGCACGACGGTGACCGGATTGCTCACCAGAAACATGTTCGGCAGGGTCGTCAGATCGCGATCTTGGGTCTGAATTTCGGTATGAAACAGGCCACGCTCGGTCACGCGACCAAAGTGCTCGTGCACGCGCACGAAATCACCAGGCCGGAAATTCCCCACGGAGCGCAGCATGATGCCCGCCATGGCATGGGCCACGAAGGAACTGGAAGACAGGGCGATAATGGCGGAGAGCACCAGGCCCAGGAGTCCGAGCAGCTGGCCACGGGTCGCTTCACCGATAGGCAATTCAATGATCACCGCGATAACGCCGAGGACCAGTATCAGAGACTTGAGCAACTGGCGCTGAAAACGGTGATGGTCGTCGCTGGCAACCGCGACATCTGGAAAGATGCGATTTGCAAGCAACAATGCCAGCACCACCAGCGCCAGGGTGGCGCCCAACATGAGCGCGTCGATTAACAAGTCCGTCACCTTCGTCTCCCTTGTCGGGCTGGACCGACATTGGCCCTGCCCCCCCCAGATAGGCTAAAACTGCACGCCCTGCCCCCTTGATGCAAGCCATGACCATTGCCGACAAACTCATCGTAATAACCGGCGCATCCAGCGGCATCGGCGAATCTGTCGCACGTCAGTTCGCCGCTGCCGGCGCCAGGGTCTGCCTGGTGGCGCGGCGCGCCGAGGAGCTGGACCGCATCTGCGCGGAGATTAGCGCGGCAGGCGGGAAGGCCGCGGGCTATGCCGCGGACCTGAGCGATGAAGCTGCAATTGACCAGTGCTGCCGGGACATCCTGGACGAGCACGGCCTGGTCGATGTGCTGGTCAATAATGCCGGGCGCTCAATTCGCCGCAAGGTTGCCGATTCCCTGGATCGTTACCATGACTACCAGCGCACCATGCAGCTCAACTATTTCGCCGCGGTCAAGATGACCCTGAATCTGCTGCCCGGCATGCTGGAACGCGGCAGCGGCCACATCATCAATGTGTCCAGCCTGTCGGCGATCATTCCCACGCCTTTTTTTTCCGCCTATGTGGCCAGCAAATGCGCTCTGGACGGCTTCTCTCGTTCTATGGCGGCCGAACTGGTGGACAGCGGCATCCACGTCACCGTGATCAATTACCCTTTGGTCAAGACTCCAATGACCGCGCCGACCAAGCACTACAAGTACATGCGCCAGATGGACGTGGACGAAGCCGCAGGCTGGATCATTGATGCGGTGGTAAAGAAACCCGCGCGCAGAACCAGCCGCCTGGGCGCAGCCTGGAGCGTGTCGACCAGCGCCCTGCCCACCCAGACCACGAAATGGACCGGCCGACTGTTCGGCTATGTGGCCAGACGGCTACAGGCCAAAGCGGCGCGCGAAGGCTGAGTATTACGGCTCCGGATTCCCAAGACTTTCAAAGATGGATTTCAAATCCGGAGCTTTCTTGCCGCCCTGGCCGGCGGCCTGCGGCATGGTGGTTTCCGTAAACTTCACGTCCCCGGGCAGGGCGAAGACCTCGTCGGAATGCCTGGCACTGTCATCGATCCGTGTCGCGACGGTGTTCATCGAGATCATCCCCAGCACGTTAGCCTGGGTCTTGAGCGCGATCCCATTCCAGATGCAGGTCCGCGTGCCGACATTCGCCACTTCCCAGAGCTCACAACTGCGGCCGAGCACCACGTCAGTGCCGATCATCCGACCACCCATGGACTTGAGCATCTCGCGGCCAACTTCCTGAGGATCATGGCCCTGCTCCTGCATGCTCTCAAGCATGGGGTTCTTCATCTTGGTGCCGCTGCGCTGGTCAAGATCGATCTGGTATTGCCAGACGCCCTGCAAAATCGTCAGTGAATTCTGCCGCTGGGGAATGCCCATGACCTTGCCGGCCGTGTGGGTTTCGCGAACCTCGCGGTCACCCCAATGACTCCATCTGAGCGTCTCGGTGCCACTGCTGGACCCGCTTACGACGTAGTCGACCGTGCCGGATTCGAGTGCATAGCGCTTCAACGACTCGCCGGCCACGGCACACTGCGGAATCAGCAATATCAAAAACATGAGTTCTCGCATCGCCACTCCTCCTGCAACAAGCCAACGCAAGATTAGACGAAAACAGGCGGATTCGATGTAGGGCACGACCTACACACCGATTCGAAATTCCTTACGCCCCACGTCGAACTCTGCCGCAGCCGGATCGCGCTCCTGCGCCTACACTGACGAGCACGCTACGGCGCGCCGTCTCCGGGAGTGTCCGGGCGCGGGGCGCTCACCGCGATTTCACATCGTCAGGAATACCATGCGGCATCAGGCGGCGCCGCAATCCCGAAAGCCGATCAACACTGGAAACCAGCCATGAACCCGCATTCTCTCAGCATGACTGTCCGCGCGGTCGCATGCAGTCTCAGCATGGCGACCGCTCTGGTCTGGAGCGGCGCAGCTTCAGCCGGCCCCGAAGCTCAGGCGGTCGGCGCCGAGAAGCGACGCGTCATTGACCATTGGAGTGCCGCCCGCCGCGCTGCCGCACAGCCGCGCGACCTGTTCATCGATGCGCAGGGGCAGGGCTATCTGCGCGCTGCCAACGGCACCCTGACGCCCTATGGCCGCACCGCGGACAGCGGTCAATTGCGGGTCATTCAGGTGCCCGCCGGCAAGCCCGGCGGCGGAGGTCACGCAGGCGCGGATGCGACGCCGCCAACGATCTCCGCGATGCAGCCTGGCGACGGCGCGACGATCGGCGCCAGCCAGGAATTTTCGGCGGTCATCACCGATACCAGCGGCATCAAGTCGGTCAGCTTCATCATCGTGTTCCCCAGCGGCAGCACGCAAAGCTTCACGCCCGGATTTGCCGGCAACGACACCTGGTCGATCACGCTAAGCGGCTTTTCGAACGGCAGCTGGGGCTGGTATGTCATCGCCAAGGACAATGGTGCCAAAGGCGGCAATACAGCGACATCGTCCCAGGCCAGCTTTACCGTTGACATCGCCGGGGGCGGCGATCCCGGTGGCGGCGCGTACATTATTGGCAACGCGGGCTGGAACGCCGGTGGCGTTGTCCAGGAAGCGGCCGGCCGTCTGTTTTACGAAATGCCGAGCAACTCGCGGCGCAAGCGCTGGAGCGGCTACGTCTGTTCGGGCACCGTGGTCGACGACGGCATCAGTGGCCGTTCAGTGATCCTGACCGCGGCCCACTGCGTCTACGATGACGCCAACAAGGCTTTCGCGCGCAATGTGCTGTTTATCCCCAACCAGGACGCCACCAGTGGCAGCGGCACCGACAGCAACTGTGACAACGATCCGCTGGGCTGCTGGGTGGCGTCGTTCGGCGTGGTCGATTCCAACTGGAGCATCCGCAGTTTTCCCGACAATGTTGAATGGGACTACGCCTTCTACGTGGTGAGCGACAGCGGCGCCCATGGCGGCACACCCGCCGGGTCCGAGGCTCTGGACTCGGCCGTCCAGACGATGGCGATCAGCTTTGCCGCACCCGCCTACAACGACCAGGACCCGTCAGCCTCCAGCGCCGATTTCACCCATGCACTGGGCTACTCTTACAGCGATGATCCAAACTTCATGTATTGCGCCGAGGACCTCACCACCGAGAGCGCAGTCAACTGGTGGCTGCCGAGTTGCGGTTTGTCAGGCGGCGCATCGGGGGGGCCCTGGGTACAACCCATGAACACCGCCAATGGCGACGGACCGATCATCTCGGTGAATTCCTGGGGCTACACCACCGGTCCGGGCATGGCCGGCCCGCATCTGCATGACTCGACGGCAGCCTGTGTGTGGAGCGAGGCACTGGGCGTCAACTTCGGCAGCATCCCCGCTAACGACGGCGACGAGGGCTGGATCGCGAATTGCCAGTGATCCAGGCCTTTAACGCGGCTCGATCGGGGCTGTCCATCAAGGCGCGGCCGCCCAACGGGTTCTGCGACCTGGTGTCCTCCCGCGTGCGGCCAGACCCGGGCGGCGCACACCGCCCCGGTCACGCACCCTGAGCCCGCCGGATTAATCGCCTACAATTCCAGGCTCCCCGCATTTGGAGCCTGCCCCATGAGCACCATACGTCAGGACGATTTTGTCGCTTCCATCGCCGACGCCCTGCAGTTCATCTCCTATTACCACCCGGCGGACTACATCCGCGCGCTGGGCCGCGCCTACGAGCGCGAACAGTCTCCCGCGGCAAAGGACGCGATCGCGCAGATCCTCACCAACTCGCGCATGTGCGCCGAGGGCCACCGCCCGATCTGCCAGGACACCGGCATCGTCAACGTGTTCGCCAAGGTCGGCATGGAAGTCC
>JBFIIN010000008.1:0-19758 GCA_041601225.1 Oceanococcus sp. | reverse complement strand
TCGTCGATCAACCCGCCCAAACCGCAGCCGACCTTGGTAACATTCTGTCACGGCGGAGCGCCCCCTAAATTCTATCTAGACAATTGAATTGTAAGGGATTAAGGCGACTCCGCCTTCTTATTGGTGACGGATGCGGGCTAGGGCGGATATCCGGTGATCTCCCGGATTTCCTTGTACAGCGGCTGCAGCTGGCGGTACATCTTCTTGTAGACGCGCCGGTAGAGCTGGTCGTAGGTCCGGCGCGCCTGCGGGTCAGGCTCGAACACTTCGCCCGTGCGGGTCATCGCCGCCACGGCGCCCGCGTAATCGCCGTGCAAACCCAGGCCCACTGCGGCATTGATCGCCGCCCCCAGCCCGGAAGTCTCATAGACATGCGGACGTTCGGCGGGCTTGCCGAAAATGTCGGCGGTGAGCTGCATGGCGCCATCACTCTGCGACCCGCCACCGGCCACACGCAGCCGGTGAATCTTGCTGCTCCGCTTTTCGATCCGTTCCGAGCCTTCGCGCAAGGCATACGCCAAGCCTTCCAGGATTGAGCGATAGATGTGGGCGCGGGTATGCACGTCGCCAAATCCGATAATGGCGCCCTTGGCTTCCGGACCCGGTTCACGAACTCCCGGCGACCAGTAGGGCTGCAGGGTCAAACCCATGGATCCGGGTGGTACTTGCCGCAGGAGTTCGTCAAACAATTCCTCGGGCGCGATGCCCCGCTCATCAGCAATCTGCTGTTCGCGCTGCGCGAACTGTCGCTTGAACCAGCTCACCATCCAGAAACCGCGATAAATCTGGATTTCGGTATTGTAGGCCCCCGGCACGGCCGCCGGATACGGCGGCACAAAAGGCACGACTTCGACGTACTTCTGGACGGTGGTGTTGATCGTGGCCGTGGTTCCAAAACTCAGACAGGCCACGTCCGGGCTCACGCAGCCGGCGCCCAGGACCTCGCAGGCCTTATCCGCGGCGCCGGCGATCACCGGCAGCCCGCTGGGCAGTCCCAGATGTGCTGCCGCCGTGGCGGTCAGCCCCCCTAACGGCGATCCCGGGGGCAGCAGATCCACCAGTTGTTCGCGCCGGATAGGCAGGCCCCGCCACTTCCAGTCGCTGTCTTTGGCCCATTGCAACCTTTTGAAATCAAATGGCAGATAGCCCACCTGAGCACCCACCGAATCCAGCCATTCTCCCACCAGGAGATGATTGAGATAACTGGACAGCAATACAAAGCGCCGGGTTTTCGCCCATAGCTCCGGTTGCTGGGTGGCCAGCCAATTGGCTTCGGCTTCTCCCTGAAAATGGGCGATGGCGTCCGACATACCTGCCAATTTGAAAGCCATCCCCCACAGTCCGCCGACCGGCTTCAGATTCTCGGTACGCCGCTGGTCCAGCCAGACTATGGCCGGTCGCAGGGGTTGATCGTCGGCGCCAATACACACACTCGTGGCGCGCTGAGTGGTCAGGGACATCCCGGCAATCTGGGCGGGCGCCACCGCCCCGTCCGCCCACAGCTGAGCGCAGGCTTTGCCAATACTATTCCAATACAGCTGCGGCTCCTGCTCGGCCCAGCCTGGCTGACTCGAGAAGTAGGGTTCGATATGAATCTGCGCCTTGCCGCGAATTTCGCCCCGCAAGTCGAACGCCAGGGCGCGCACGCTCTGAGTACCCACATCAATCGACAGCAGAAGCTCACTCATGCCAGCGGCTCGGGCAAACTGTAGTGGCTTTCCCAACGCGCGCGATACTGGGCGTCTTCAGCGTCCCAGCGCGCGTCATCCCAGCCGAGTGTGGATTGGCACAGCGTCCGCACCCGGTCCAGCAGGGCAAAACCACCATGCTCGGCGACCAGACCGATGCGAGTGCGGCGCAACAGCAGATCGTCCAGATGCTCGACGGCCTCGTCCTGAGCGGCCCACAACAGCTCGGCCTGGATATACGGGGTGCCCGGCAGCAGGTTCAACAATCCGGCCGGGGTCTGGGCTATGCGCTCTGCCAAAGTGGAACCATAGCGCCCAAACAGGCGCCGCCAATTCGGCCCCGACAACTCAGCCGGCTTGGTCGGCGCCGCCCCGCTGTCAAGTATCGGCCGGTTCTTATTCAGGTCGAGTTCACCGCCACCATTCTCGGCTGCGGCGCGTAACGCGTCCAGAGCCGTCAGGCGAAACGTGGTCAGTTTGCCGCCGGTCACCGAAACCAGGCCGGGCTCCGACCACAGCGCGGACTCGCGCGATTCATCCTGCGGCCGCTCGGCGCCGCTGGACACGACAGGGCGCACGCCAGCATAGGTCGACAGCACATCGGCGCGATTCAAGTGCAAGCGGGGCCAGACATGCGCGGCAGCTTCCAGCAGATAGTCGACTTCCGCCCCACTGATATGGGGTTCCAGGTCCAGACTGTCGGCATGATCGAGATCGGTGGTACCCAGCAGGCTCGCACCCTCCCACTCATAGGCAAACACCGGACGGCCATCGCGCGGATGCAACCAGGACACCGCCACCGGCAATTGCAGTCGCGTGCGCCGAAACAACAAATGGCTCCCACGCAGAGGGCGCAGTTTCGGCGCCTTCTCACCGCCGTGATGTTGCGCCCAGACCCCGCCAGCGTTGATCACCACCTTCGCCCGCGCTTCACCTTCCTGTCCGCTCAGCGCATCCTGCCATTGCAGACCACAGACCTTGCCCTGCTCGCGCAGCAAGGCATGAACCCGCATGTAGTTCACCGCCTGGCCGCCCTGTTGGCAACCTTCCTGGATCAGGCGCAGGACCAGCCGCGCATCATCGGTACGCGCATCTTCCATGTACAAGGCGCCGCGCATGCCGGCGGTGGACAGATTGGGCGCCAGCTCACGCAGTTCGCTCCAGCGCACCACCCGCGACAGTCGCTTCCTGGCGATCCTGTCATAAATAGCCAGGCCCGCGCGAAACGACCACCAGCCCGGCTTCTGCCCTCTCCATACGGGCAGCAGAAATCCCTGGCGCTCGATCAATCCGGCGCCGTGCTGCAGCAATTGCTCGCGCTCGCGCACCGAATGCACCGTCAGCCGCCATTCATTGGTCGCCAGGTAGCGCAGGCCGCCATGCACCAGCTTGGATGAGCGACTGGAGGTTCCTGATGCAAAATCGCTCTGCTCAAGCAACAGGGTCCGCCAACCGCGCGCTGCGGCCTCGCGAAATATGCCGGCCCCGGTGATCCCGCCGCCGATCACGATCAAGTCCCAGTCGCCAGCCAATGCGGCCAACCGCTCGGCCCGCGCTCCCGCCCGGCCTATCCGCCCCGGAGCCATCACCTAGCTAAACAACTTGCCGGGATTCATGATCCCGTCTGGATCAAGCTCACGCGCCGCCGCGCGAATCAAGCTCATGCCCAGCTCGCCCTTTTCCGCAGGCAGATAATCCCGGTGATCGGTCCCCACGCCATGTTGATGACTAATGGTTCCTCCATGCTCAACCACGAGTTCGCTGACGCTGGATTTCAGGCGCCGCCAACGCTCCAGCATCTGCGCACGATCCGCGGTGGCGCGGAATACGAAGGTGGAATAGATACTGGAACCCTGCGGGTAGACGTGGGACAGATGGGTGAAGGCATGCACGCGTTCATCGTCCCGGGCAAACGCCGCGCGCGCGGTATCTTCGATCGCCAGCATCAACGGCGTGACCTGCGGCCAGTTCACGGCGGTCTCGATGGTGTCGGCGCCATAGCCGGCCGCCCACAGCGAATTGCGCAAATAAGGGCCACGGAAACGATTTCGGGCCCAGGCTTTGCCGATCCAGGGGCCGATATGCACACCTTTGAATTGGCGACAGACCGCCAGCGTATCGCGCCAGCGTGCGCGCACCTGTTGTGCGTCGCCGGACAACCCGACCATCAGCATGGTCTGGCCGTCACCCACGCCACGAAAGCCCAGATAGCGCTGCAGCCAGGCCAACGCTTTGTCGTGACCCGCCAGCGCCAATTGGGTTTCGGTTTCCACCGCATTGGACAGTCGCAACATGGACAAGCCAGGCCGCGCGTGCGCCAAGGTCTGCGTTGCGCCCACCGCGGCATCCCAGTCGGGAAACATGACCGCCTGGAACTGTTCCGCCGCGGGAAAGGCCCGCACGCGCATGGTCGCTTCAGTGAGCACACCCAGGCGCCCTTCCGAGCCGAGTACGAATTCACGGATGTCCGGCCCGGCCGACGACGCGGGAAGGCAGGGGATTTCCAGCTGACCCGCCGGCGCAACCAGTCGGCCACCCGCAAACATCTGCTCGATGCGCCCATAGGCCAGGGACTGCTGACCGCTGGAGCGGGTCACGACCCAGCCGCCCACTGTGGAATATTCCCAGGACTGCGGAAAATGACCCAGACGCCAGCCCCGTTCCTTGAGCTGTCGCTCCACGGCGGGCCCTGGCGTGCCCGCGCCAAATGTGGCCAGACCCGTGGTTTCATCCAGGCTGGTGAGTCGATTCAAACGCCCGAGATCCAGACTGACGACAGGCGGCGCCTCCTGCGGCACGGCAAGATGGCCGACAACGCTGGTACCGCCAGCAAACGGAATCAGCTGCCAGCCCGAGGCCTTCGCGGTGGCCACCAGATCCACAACGTCCTGATGCGAACTCGGCATGGCGACCGCATCGGGGAACGGTCCCAGAGCACCGTGTTTCTTGGCCAGCCAATCGGGAAAGCTGTCACCGCGGGCACGCAGCAGGCGCTCGCGTGGGCTCGTGTCGAGCGCGGCATGACCCAGGCGCGACTCGGGAACCGCAGCCAGAGCCGCATCGAGATCGACGTCCTCCAGCGGTTCCGAAGGCCCCACCCGCTCGCGCAGAAACGCGCGCGCCTGGTCAGTGAGTTCATAATCCGTCGCATCATCACCCCAGCCATTCCAGCGCCGCATGTCCGTCTCCCCCGGTTAAGGGCAAAGTGTAGCCCGCGCGACCAAGTTATGCTGCGCACAACAAGGACATATTGATCCATGAGCTTGAATGCATGGCAGGCTCGTGGTAGCCATTTCGATTACCGCGGCCACAAAATTTTTCTGCGTAGCGGCGGCGAGGCCACGCAGCCCGCCTTACTGCTGATTCATGGCTTTCCAACCGCCAGCTGGGACTGGCATCGACAATGGGATGCATTGTGCCGCCGATTTCGGGTCATTGCGCCAGACCTGATCGGCTTCGGATTTTCCGCCAAACCGACCAACTATGCCTATTCCATAATGGATCAGGCCGATCTGTGTGCCGCCGCGATTCATCATTCCGGGTTCAACACCGTCCGCGTTCTTGCTCACGATTATGGGGACACGGTCGCTCAGGAGTTGCTCGCCCGACATCTCGACGGCGGGAGCCTGCGTCTACACTCGCTGTGCCTGCTCAATGGTGGTTTGTTCCCCGAAACCCACCGTGCGCGACCAATTCAGAAACTGCTGCATACCCCGCTGGGTCCGCTGATTTCGGGACTCACGGGCGAGCGCCAGTTCCGCCGCAGCCTGTCCGCGGTGTTCGGCGCCGGCACCCAGCCAACAGCCGACGAGCTTCACGACTTCTGGCAACTGGTCGCGCATAATGACGGCGCGCGCATTTTCCACAAGCTGATTCGGTACATGGCCGAACGACGGCGGTATCGTCCGCGCTGGGTGGGCGCACTTCAACGGGGCGGTATCCCCACCCGGCTGATCAACGGCCTGGCTGACCCGGTATCCGGCGCGCACATGGTCGCGCGCTACCGCGAGTTGGTCGCCACACCCGACATCGTCGAGCTACCCGGTATTGGCCACTACCCGCAATGCGAGGCACCCGCCGCAGTCCTGCACGCCTTTATGGAATTTCAGGACACGCTCAGCGCGTGATCCTGGCTAATCGCGCAAAGCGCTGAGCTGTGCCCTCAACTCGCCGGCCTGGGCAGGGAACCAGCGGCCATTGGCTTTCAGCGCGGCGACCAGTACTGCTTTGGCTGCGACCACCTGACCAAGTTCCACCAGTGAGTCGGCGTGTTTGCTCGCGATCCGCAGGCGATTCTCGCCGTAGGCCTGCGCTCCGGCTGCCGCAAATGGCGCCAAAGCTTCGGCATGACGGCCCTGATCAGCGAGCGCCCGGGCGTAGCGGAAGGCATAGACATAGTCCTGGGGATAGGCGGACATAAGCTGCGGATATAGCTCCATCAATTCTTCATTACGCCCGGCATCGGCCAGGAAAATCCGCAAGTTGTCCGCCAGATTGCGGTTGCCGGCCACATCCTCACCCAGCTCCTCGCGCGCTTGTCTTATCACCCGGTCCAGGACCACCCGGGCTTCGGGACCGCGCGCCAGACGCCGCAGGCTGGCGGTCGACATCAGGACCGGCGAGCGCGCATCGGCACAGCGCTGAGCGAAGGGCACCAACACACCCGCCTCAACGACCTGGAGCATGTGACCCGCCACAATCTCGTCCCAGACTTGGCGCTGGGCCGGTGTCGCCGGCGCCTCACAACCGCGACCGTCGTAAACCACGCTGGATTTGGCGCAGATCGGCGCATGTCGCAACGCGCGCGACAGCTGGGTCAGGCATTGCGCGGACTCCGCGGCGTGGGCCGCCCTGGCGAGCCGCAGCCGGGCCAGCGCGGTCATGCCCGCAGGCCGCTCCTGCACCGCAACCTGCAGTTCGGGATCGAGTCCGCCAAACCAGGACAGGCCCGCCTGAAAACTGCCGCGACGCACATCGGCCAGCAGCGCCGCAATCACCTCTTCGGGTCCCTGGGGCGCGCCGCGTGGTCCGCTTTCCAGATGGCGATCCAGCCAGACGAAAAAGTCGGCAGGCGTCTGTTCCCCGGGGAGACGATCCAGCTCCGTACCGTTTGCATCCAGCAGCAGATAGGTGGGCAAGAAACTGACATTGCGGCGCGTCTGTTCCAGCGCGCCAGCCGCGCTGTCCACGTCCACCTTGAGCAGGATCAGACGCCCCGCCCGCTTTTCGAACTCGGCGGTCTCCAGCACATGCTGATCCATGAAGTAGCAGGAATAACACCACGGCGCATAGAAATCGACCAGCACCGGCTGACCGCTGCGCCGCGCCTCAGCCAGGGCCTCCGCGGGATTCTCGCTCCAGGTGGCGGCGTGCGCGGCGGCGCCGCACCAGCCCAGAACAAGGAGAAGCGGGACCTTCAATGCTGGAATTTTCATAGATGTTATCCAGCCACGCGGAGAGCGCGGCAGCAGAGTCGCAAGTCATCGGGGCGCCATTTTGCCGCATTCGCGCCTGCAACCGTGCGAAAATCCCGGCCACGATCAATTCTTGACCCCTGCGACTGGTCGGGGTCAAACAGGAGCCTGTATGTGTGGCATTGTCGGCGCCGTTGCGCGACGCGAAATTCAACCGCTGCTGCTCGAAGGACTGCGCCGTCTGGAGTACCGCGGCTACGACTCTGCCGGAGTGGCGGTTCTGGACGCAAATCAGCAGCTCAGACGCACCCGCGTGCTGGGCAAGGTTGCGGGTCTGGCGGAGCGCCTGGCTGCCCAGCCCGGCGGGCATGTCGGCATTGCCCATACCCGCTGGGCAACCCACGGCGAACCCAGCGAGAGTAACGCGCACCCGCATGTTTCAGGCGATGAACTGGCCATCGTGCACAACGGCATTATCGAGAACCATGCGGAACTTCGCGGCGAGCTCGAAAGCGCGGGCTATCGTTTCAGCTCGGCAACCGACAGCGAGGTCATTGCCCATCTGATCCACCGCGAGATGCAGCGCGGTGCGAGCCTGCTCGCCGCGGTGGAAACCATCGTGCCACGGCTGGAAGGTGCGTTTGCGATCGCCGCCATCGCGCCGGGCGCCGGCCACGAGCTGGTTGCCGCGCGGCGCGGAAGCCCGCTGGTGGTCGGCCTGGGCGATGGCGCGCACTTTCTGGCCTCGGATGTCGCGGCTCTGCTCACTGAAACCCGGCGCTTCATTTTTCTTGAGGAGGGGGATATCGCGCAGCTGACCCCAGATCAGGTGCGGGTGTTTGACTGCCAGGGCAAGCCCACCCACCGCGAGGACCGGGTTTCGGAGTTGTCCGCCGAATCCGCGAATCGGGGTGGTTACAAACACTACATGCTCAAGGAAATCTTCGAGCAACCCGTCGCAATCCAGAATACCCTGGAAGGCCGTTTGAGCTCCGACCGGGTCCTGGAAAGCGTATTCAACGCCGCAGCTCTGGCGCGCATCGCCAAGGTTAGGAAGGTCCACATCATCGCCTGCGGCACCAGCTTTCACGCCGGTCTGGTCGCCAGCTACTGGCTCGAGATCTCTGCGCGCATACCCTGCACGGTCGACATAGCCAGCGAGTATCGCTACCGCCAGCCGGTGGTCAGCGAAAATACCCTGTTTGTGGCGATCTCGCAGTCTGGAGAAACCGCCGACACCCTGGCCGCCCTGCGGCTGGCCAAGCAGCTGGGTTACCTGGCCACGATTGCCGTCTGCAACGTTCCGGAGAGCTCAATTGTGCGGGAAGCGGACATCGAGTTGATGACCAGAGCGGGTCCGGAAATCGGCGTGGCATCCACCAAGGCCTTCACAACCCAGCTGACGGCATTGCTGCTGCTGACCGCAGTGCTGACCCGGATTTCCGAAGGCGACGAAGCCGCGATCGTTCATCAGCTTCGTGAGTTGCCTGCCCTGGTGGAACAGACGCTGACCCTTGACGGTGAAATCGCGCGGCTGGCGCAGCGCTTTGGCGACAAGCATCACGCGCTGTTTCTGGGCCGCGGCGCGATGTATCCCCTGGCCATGGAGGGCGCACTCAAGCTGAAAGAAATTTCCTATATCCACGCCGAAGCCTACGCCGCCGGCGAGCTCAAGCATGGCCCGCTCGCGCTGGTAGATTCGGACATGCCGGTGATGGTGGTGGCGCCCAACAATCAGTTGCTGGAAAAGCTGAAATCGAACATGGAGGAAGTCCGCGCCCGCGGCGGCGAGTTGTTTGTATTCGCCGATGCAAAGGCAGGCATTGAAAACGCTCCGGGCGTTACGGTGCTGCATGTGCCGCATGCCGAAGATCTGGTGGAGCCGATTGTCTATAGCATTCCGCTACAGCTGCTGGCCTATCATGTGGCGGTCATCAAAGGCACGGATATCGATCAGCCTCGGAATCTCGCCAAATCGGTCACCGTCGAGTAGACCGCTAGGCGTGCATGATGTGCGAGTCGCGAATCTGGCAGTAGCGGCCACGGGTATCAACAATGAGCGCGGCATGCTGACGAATCAACTCATAGTCAAAATTGTCATGATCTGTGATCAGGACCACGCAATCCATGGCACCCAGGACCTGCGGTGTGAGTTCCTGGCTTTCCAGGGTGAACTCGTGTTCACGGAGCTTCTTGAATTTGGCGACATGCGGATCGCTGTAACTTAGGAGCGCGCCGTTGTCGCGAAGCAGTTCCATCAGATTCAGTGCGGGCGACAGACGCAGGTCATCCACGTTCTTCTTGTAAGCGACGCCAAGGATCATCACTCGGCTGCCCTGCACCGGCTTCTTGACGCTGTTCAGGGCGGCCTGGACCTTGCCAAATACCCAGCGGGGCATATCGCCATTGATTTCACCGGCGAGCTCAATAAAGCGCGTGTGCACCCCATATTGCCGCGCCTTCCAGGTCAGATAAAAGGGGTCAATCGGTATGCAGTGCCCACCAAGGCCCGGGCCCGGCGTATAGGGGACAAAACCAAACGGTTTGGTGGCTGCGGCCTTAATGACCTCATGAATATCGATATTCATGCCGTCCGCGGCAATCTTCATTTCATTTACCAGGCCAATGTTCACGGCCCGGTGGATGTTCTCCATCAGCTTGGTCATCTCGGCAACTCGGGTAGAGCTTACGGGTACAACCTGGTCGACAACCGCACCGTAGAACGCTACGCCTGCTTGCAGGCAGCGCGGGGTAACGCCACCGCAGATTTTCGGAATGGTTCGCGTGGAAAAATCACGGTTGCCCGGGTCCTCGCGCTCGGGCGAATACACCAACGCGAAATCAGCTCCGACCCGCAAACCTGCCGACTCCACCCGGGCCTGAAGTTCCTCTTCGGTGGTGCCCGGGTAGGTGGTGCTTTCCAGCGAAAGCAATTGGCCCTTACGCAAATTCGGCAATAACGCGTCAACCGTATCAATCACGCAACTCAGATCGGGTTCGCGAAAGCGGGTCAGGGGCGTTGGCACGCATATCACCAGAACATCCATCTGCGCGGCCTGCGCGAAGTCCGTCGTCGCCTCAAAGCCGGCGTCGCGGGCCTGACTGATCGAAGTTGAGGCAATGTGTTCGATATAACTCTCACGCCCGTTCAACCGGGCAACCTTGCCCTGATCAATATCGAACCCGGTGACTGCAAATCCCGCGTCCACACATCTCAGGGTGAGGGGCAGGCCTACATAGCCGAGCCCGATCACCCCGACCCGCGCGCTGCGCAGGGCGAGCCGCGCTTCCAGTTCATCAAGAATGTTCATTGTTATTGCAGTGATTGCATGAGGCGCGCGAGCGCCGTCCGGTTTTCAACCCCAAGTTTACGGTAGGCGCGGTATAGATGAGTGGAAACTGTCGATGCCGCCAGACCCAGTTCACGGCCAATGGCCTTGGCCGAAAGTCCCTGACAGACCTGGGTGACCACATCGCGCTCCCGATCCGTGAGGAGGTCAAGAGGCCCGGCATCGCGCAAGTGAACCAGGAAGCGATCCTCTAGCGGTTCGACGCTGATATGCAATTCTCCGAGCACTTCACCGGCACCCGGATCCGGCAGCGGAAACGGCAGCCGCTGGCCCGGCCAGTCTTCCAGATGCTGATCAAGCAGGTCCAGAAAACCGCGCTCGACCTCGTGGAAAACGCCCTCGCTGTCGCACACCGCATTGAAGACCCGCCGGTCGCTCTGCGGTGGCCGCGATATGGTCAGAAAGAATGCGTGTGCCGCGGCTTGAATCAGATGGTAAAGAAGCTGATCCTGTATCCGTTTTTCTTCGTCCGAGAACGGCCGGTTGCGGTCAAAGCGATAAATGCTGAGCAGGGTATACAGGCCGCTGCGCGGCTCGATATGCGCGCTGGACAGAATGCGCTCAACCCCGAAGGGCTGGAAGGCGCGGCGGTACAACTCCGACGCAAAAAACTCCTCGTCAGGCACGACATCAGCCATGTCCAGCGGATGTCCCAAATTCTCCCGAATCAGGGGCAACAAGGGGTTAAGTTGCTGGGTGTCTTCCAGCGCGCGCGCGAAGGCGCTCGGCAAGCCGATCACTGTCACGTTATGAAAGTGCGGACGCTGTACCGTCCCACTGCCCCATAGGGCCGCATCGAAATCGATGAGGCCGCGCAATTCATTCAGGGCCCAGCGCCGATAACGCTCGGGCGCAAGGTCCGCACCGCGGCAATAAAGGCTGCTGATCAGCCCGTGAATTCCCGGCACCATGGCTCCTCCTGAGCGTGCCCTCGTGTAAAGCGTCAGATGCAGCTCCCCCCGCCTGCCATTATCCACCACCCCGCGCACGCCGGAGAGTCGTGGCCGTCACCATGGCACGGAGGGCCAACAGCATATGGCGATAAATGGGATCACATACGTCGCAGATCGTATGAAGCACTACACTAGCACGGCATCGCGGCCGGTCACCCACGTCGCAGGGATGCGGGTAATATGGACTCTGGAACAGAGCAGCCAACCCGCGTCTAAGTTGCTGATCATCAATACAAAATCAGTATGACAACGCTTGAATTGAGGGCTGGGCGCCCATATGAATAGCGGCAAATATTGGCCCACTGAGACCGTGCATGGAATACAAGGACTACTACAAAACTCTCGAAGTTGACCGGAAGGCCAGCGCGGATGAGATCAAACGCGCCTATCGCAAACTGGCGCGCAAATACCATCCTGATCGCAACAGCGAGGCTGGCGCCGAGGACAAGTTCAAGAATTTGCAGGAAGCCTATGAGGTTCTGAAAGATCCCGAAGCCCGCAAAGCTTACGATCAGCTGGGTGCCAACTGGAAAGCGGGTCAGCAGTTCCGCCCGCCGCCGGGCTGGGATTCTCACGCGCATTTCTCGCCCGGCGACGACCTTGGCGGATTCTCCGATTTCTTCCGCAACCTGTTCGGCGGGGCCGCCGGCGGCTTCAGCGAGGGGGGTTTTGGTGGCAGCCCGCGCGGCGGCTTCGGTCAGGGGCCGGTGCCGCAATCCGCCATGCTCAAGATTCCCCTGGAGGATGCCTATCACGGCGCAACCCGGACGCTGAGCATCGACGGCAACAAGCAACTCAGGGTCAAAATTCCGGCCGGCGTAACTGAAGGCCAGCAGATTCGCCTGCCGCGCCAGGCCAATGGCGCGGACTTGTACCTGAAGATCCAGTTCGAACCGCATCGCTGGTTTCGCTGCGAGGGCCGTGATGTTCAGCTGGAATTGCCGATCGCGCCCTGGGAGGCCGCGCTGGGAAGCAAGGTCAAAGTCCCCACCCTTGGCGGGGCAATCGAACTGACGGTGCCCAAGGGCACAGCATCAGGCCGCACGCTGAGGCTGCGCGGACGTGGCCTGCCGGGCGCGACCGCCGGCGATCAGTTGGTCACGCTCAAGATCGTCAATCCGCCCGCCGATGACCGGGCCGCCCAGAAACTTTTTCAGCAGATGGCTGACACCCTGAAGTTCAATCCGCGGCAGGCCTTCGAGCGCTAAGGCAGCGCGTGCACCGTCCCGTTCTGCTGTTCACCGACTTCACCCTGCAGGGACCATATGTCGGGGAGTTACATTTGACCGCCTGGCGGCTGGCCCCACAGGTTCCGCTCATCGACTTGATGCACGACGCCCCGTCCGCCAATCCGCATGCCGCAGCCTATCTGCTGGACGCGCTTGCGCTGCGCTTTCCGGCCGACGCGGTGGTGGTTGGAGTTGTCGACCCGGGAGTCGGCAGCCCGCGGGCGCCGGTCGTCCTGCAGGCGCTGGGCTGCCACTTTGTCGGCCCCGACAACGGCTTGTTCAGCCGGGTCGCGGCCCGTGACCCGGCGGCCCGGTGGCAGGCCATCAACTGGCGGCCGCACACACTGAGCACCTCTTTTCATGGCCGCGATCTGTTTCTGCCAGCCGCCCTCAAGCTGGCTCGGCGGCAAGCCATTGCACTCGGCCCACACACACCCCGCACGGTGAGCGGTCCGGAACAGTTGGCCGAGATCATTTACATCGACGGCTTTGGCAATGCCATGACCGGCCTGCAGGCCGCCGGCCTGCCGACCGGGGCCGGGTTACGTTGCCAGGGGCGCATGATTCCCCACGCCCGAACTTTTGCCGATGTTCCGGTCGGCAGCGTGTTCTGGTTCGAAAATTCACTGGGCCTGGCGGAACTTGCCGTCAACCAGGGACATGCCGCCCGCCAACTCAGCCTGCGCGTCGGCACGGCGCTTGGTTTCTAGGTCACCCCCCACTAGAGCCCAGGCGCGCCCTGCGGCTGTCGCGCCGACGCTTGGCCAGCCACCGCAGCAGCGCACTGTCCAGCGGCTCCTCGCCGCTCAGCGCAAAACGCAGCAAAATCCGGTTCTGCAAGAGCCAGCTCATCCGATCGGCCACCGTCGGCGTCGCACAGAACAGCAGCCGGTCCCCGACCTGCAGATCCAGACCATCCTCGGGCAGCACGTATTCCTTGTCACCGCGCTGTAGCAGCAGAGGGATGCAGTTCAGGCGCTCATCCCGTTTGCGCGGTGCCCGGAGCAGATCACCGAGCCTGATCTCCGCGCCAGCGCACAGGGCGTCATGCACCGCCAGCGCTTCCTGCTCATTGATTGCCACGGCCCAGACCTGCGGCGAGCGCGCGTGGGTCATGACCTGAATCCGATGCAAGAGCTTCTGTGCCCAGTCTTCGGTCTGGCGGCGTACCTGAGCCAGAAACTCTGCCAACAGCGGTATGGTGACCAGTGGCAGGATGCGCCAGACGATAATCCGACTGGGCTCCATGATCAGGTCGATCCGCGCCGCCTCGAATATGTCCGTATCAGCCCGGCGGTCCTGGCGGGCTACCAGATACAGCGCCGGGTTGATCTCGCGCGCGGTCATAATGATGGACAAGTTGTTCGCGCCATTGTCCGTACCCGCCACGATGCCCGCGGCCTGTTCGATACCGGCTTCATGCAGCGGTTCATAATCGGTGCCACTGCCGATAACGGCGCCTTCCGGTGCATTCTCTGCATCCTGTTCGATAATTCTGACGTCGATGTCCTCGGCCCGCAGATAACGCGCCACGGCCTGCCCGAAGCGTCCGAAGCCGCAGATCACCCACAGCCCTTTGGGCGGGAGCACAGGTTCCTGCAGTTCGCGGCCGGCCCGCGCCACCAGCCAGCGGTGCAGCTGATTGATGCTCGGAGTGCGTATGGCCATGCCCAGATGCTCGGCGAAGGCCTCGAACGGATTGATGATGTGGTCCGTCTGGAAGGACGACATATTGTCCATCGCCTCGCGGGAACTGGCCCGGCATACCACCGGAACCCGGGGTTTGAGCAATTTGGTCGTGACCGCGATCTTGACATTTACGTCGTCGCTGTCCGTGACCGCGATCACCCCGGCGCAATTCGGCTTTGCCAGACCGGCCTCACGCAAATGCTCGGTTTCGCTGGCATCCCCGCAGAAAGCGGGGATGTCGATGCCCAGTTCCTCCAGCTGCAGATCATTGATGTGCTCGGGATCACGATCTATGACCACGCAGCGGATATTCCGTGCCGACAGGGCGCGCACCAACAGGCTGCCCGTTTCGCCATAACCGCAGACCACCAGAAAAGGCTCGGTGATCTTGCGCACCGCGTAGATGAAACGCGCCTCGGTCAAGGCGCGCACAAAGGCCGGATCCTGTAACAGCGCAAAAATCTTGCCGATGGCATACAGCCAGCTCAGCACCGTGAGATAAATGGCCAGCACCACCCACATCCGCTGACCAGCGGTGAACTCATAAGGCAGCTCGCCGAAGCCTATGGTCGAACCCATGAAACTGACGAAATAAAAGGCATGGAAAAAATCCACATGCCAAACCTGCCCCTGGTCGTCCACGCCGGGAATCAGCACCAGACCGGTCATGGAAATCGCATACGCCAGGATCAGCGTGATGAGCGGCGCACGCATGCGCCGCAGGAACAGGAAGATGACGCGCTCCATGAGTCGCTTAGCGACGCAAGGTGACGGTTTCGACCACCAGCAAAGCCACCGACGCCAGATTTGCGATCAAAGCGCCGCCGGCCAGGGACACCACGCTGGCCACCACGCTGGGATCAGTGCCAGCGCCATACAGCTGGGCCGCCACGCCCCACACCACAGCAGCTGCCGCCAGGTGGAGATCCGCCACCAGACTGGTGGCCAGCAGCACCGCGCCGATATGGGTGCGGTCGCCAAACTTCAACACCGTGGAAATCAGACTCACGACCAGCGCCGCGAACAGCTCGAACACATGATGATGCTCGGGGTTATCCATCTCCCCCATGACGAATCCAAAATTCAAGGTCAGCGCCAACAAGATAAAAAAGCCGAATACGACCTTTTCGAGATTCATCCCCCACTCCTTCCCCGAGCCCTAATTGACCGCACCGACGCGGCCGCGTGGGCTGAGCTATTGTTCAGCAAGCTTGCGTGTCCCCATGCTGAATGGCAAGGTCAGACTGCACGAAACCCGATAGGCGCATGTCAGCAAAATTCCTGATCCAGCCGTCGCTATGCCTCGGCATGACCCTGCTGTTCGCCGGCGGGAGCGTAACGGCTGCCCCGCCAGTCCATTATGACGAATATGTCGGGCATGCCTATGATCCGGGGACTGGCGAACTGCTTTACCACGAGCACAACCGCTTCGAGCTTGAAGGCGATCAGCTGGTGAGCGGCGTGGTGACCTACACCGATGCAGACGACCAGGAATTCGCCAAGCGCACCCTGGATTTTCGGCCCAGTCGCGCACTGCCCAATTTCCACACCCTGATGAGCAATACCGGCTTCGAGGAAAGTCTCACGCGGCAGGGCGATAAGCTGCTGATCAGCTTCCGCGAGAACAGCGCGGCGACCGTGCGCAGCAAGCGCCTGCGCCCCCCCCAGCCCGGCGCTGCCGACGCGGGCATGGTGTTCTATGTCATCGACAATCTGCAACGGCTGGTGGCGGGGGAGAAACTGGTGTTCCGCCAAGTCGCACCGAGTTATATGGGAACCTTGAAGTTTGCCGTCAGCCGTGACGCTGATGCCCGGTTCCAGGGCCGGGACTGCTGGGTGCTGCGCATTGATATCGGCGGCATGCTGATCGGCATGTTCGTGGACCCCATGTATCTGAGTTTCGAGCAGAGCAGCGGTCGATTGCTCCGCTACCAGGGACTGTCGAACCTGCGTCTGCCCAATGGCGATACCTGGCCCGTCGACATTCACTATCCGGTGCCCGCTGCGACGGACTAGCGACGCCCGCCGCACGGCGAGGCATCCAATTTCGGCGATATCGCGCACGACGCTCACGCCCCTGAGGAATCAGCCCATGCCTAGCTCCCGTTTGTGCCAGCTTTTCGGATTCTGGATGCTGACCAGTACACTGGCCGCCAACCCGCCCGCAGGCGCTCCCCGCCTGGTCGGGTTCGCCTATGACCTGGACAGCGCCGAGTTGCTGTACACCGAACACCACGATTTTCGGTTCGAAAACGGCCAACTGGTCGGCGACAGCGTCCTTTATCGCAGGCCTGATGGGGAGATATTCGCCCACAAGACGCTGGATTTTCGTCCCGATTTGTTTGTGCCTGGCTTCCACACCCGCATACCGGAGCTGGGTTACGAGGAAGGATTGCGCCACGAGGATGGCAAGCTGCTCTTGTTCCGGCGCAAGAACGGCACGGCCAGGATGCAGAGCAAGATTCTGGAAACACAAGGCGATAGTGCCGCCGATGCAGGATTCCACCCCTACGTGCAGCAGAATATTGCGCGTCTGCTCGGTGGCGAACGGCTCGACTTTCGCTTCATTGCGGCCGGAAATCTTGGAGCCGTGACCTTCAAGGCACAGCGCATCGAAGACCGCGAGTTTGAAGGGCAACCCGCCGTGCAGTTCAAGGTGCGGGTCGGCTCTTTCATTGGTCTATTTGTCGATCCCCTGTACCTGGTCTACGACCCGGATACCCGGCAGTTGCTTGAATATCGCGGGCTCACCAACATGCGGGATGCGCAGGGCGACGCCATCGCCGCACGCATCATCTACCCGACCACGGCAGCCGCGGTCGAATTCTAGGTCCCGGACCGCAGCAACAACTGCTGCAGAAGCACCGCACTGATCACCGCCATTTGCGCGGTGTTGAGCACCACACTGGCTTTGTGCAGACGCTCATAGCCATCGGCATCAGCCGACGCGCGCAGCATGTCCAGACGTGGGATCAATTCTCGTTCAGCCAGAAAGAAACCGGCCGCCGCCAGCCCCACGAATATGCCCGCGGGGACTTGCGAGGGCGGTATGAGCAGCAAGAAGGCAGCGACCAGAGTCACGCCGCCGCAGAACCAGTAGTAGGTCGGAAACAGCGCGCGCAACAGGGGGCGCGCCGCTTCGATGGGCAGCAGACGAAAGATGCTGGGGGTTACCACCGCAGCGAAAAAGATCATTGAGCCCAGCACGACGCCGAGCAGCACGATACCCGCCGCGTCGGCGATCAACTTGCGTCGCCGATCAGGGGGGTCCAGCGCCGGGCGCGCCGCGCGTCACGGAGTTCGGCGGTCTCGCCCTCGTAATCCATCGCCTGAACGGGCAACTCCGGACGCTGACCTTCGTCGAAAGTGTTGGCATTAAGAATGCCGAAACGACTGCCCTTGATCTGGGTGACCGCTCCCACATAGGTACCGCATTCCCCGCATATCAGGAAATCCGCGGTACGCCGCCCGAACCGGTAGTGGATGACCGCCCGCGGCCTGGCGAAAAAGAACTGCAGGCTGCCCAGCGGGTCGGACACCGTTACGGCTCCGTGCATGCGGCAAAAATCGCAGCCGCAGGCGCGTGACGGCAAGGTCTGCACTGAAAAGCTGGAATCCAGGGTGGCCTGAACATTCCCGCAATGACAACTCGCGTGGTACTCCGTCATGACTCAGCTCCTGGCATGCCAGGCTTGGGCCGCCAAGCTGCCCGGACGCCGCCGCGCATGCGTCGACACCACCACGCATCGCCCGCGCTGGCGGGCGCAATCGGTGGACAATGAGAAGCGCAAGCCCGGGCCATGCTCAGTGCATCTTACGCTGCAGCCACACCGCCAGGCCCTGGGCATTCAGGCCCAGGTCCATGACCATCAGGTGGCGCCAGTCAGCATCGTTCAGGGTCAGTCCCAAACTCTGCATCTCGGTCCGCACGTAGGCATCCAGACGCTGACCTATGGCCGCGACCAAATCGGATTCACCCAGACATTCCTCGGCCAGCGCCGCGAAGGCGCGAATCCGGAGCCGCAGTTCCTCGGCCCGCTGCTCGACATTCTCAAGCGCGCCAAAATGGGTCAGATACATGCGCCGCGGTGCAAAATCCAGCAGCCGGTCCAGCGATCGCTCCCAGGCCGCGGGATCGAACTGCACCGGGGTTGTCGGCGGGAAAATATAGGGTCCGGCAGGCGTCTGCGTATCGGGATAACTCACACCGAAGGTGTCCCCGCAGAATATACCGCAGCTGGCCGCATCGACGATGCAGAAATGATGGCCCGCATGGCCCGGGGTGTCCAAGAACAGGAGTTCACGCTCACCGAGCTCCAGCCGAAATCCGTCATCCGCGGCCAGCGCCCGCTCGGTGGGCACCGGGATCAGGCGCCCGAAATTGCGCTCAAAGTCGACATCGCCGTACACAGCGCGCGCACCGCCTTCCAGCCTGGCCGGATTGATCAGGTGACGAATTCCGCGCGGGTGGGCCACCAACGTGGCCATGGGCAGGGACTGGATCAGGCTTCCGGCCGCGCCCGCATGATCAAGATGCACGTGGGTTGGAATCACATACTGGACCTGGTCCCGCTGCAAGCCCAGATGGTCAAGCAAGGCCAGCAAACCCGGCACCCCATCGTTGACCCCGGCATCAACAAAGGCGGCCTGGTCCCCGTCAACGAGCAGGTAACACGCCGCCATGGCGGGCCGTTGCTGAGCCGTGTCGATACAAAACACACCGGCTCCCAGGTCGTGAAAATTCGGCAGCATCATGCCGCTTCCTGTTGCGCACGGGAATGCAGCCCGGTCAGGGATTGCTCAAGAAACTCCGCAAAATGCCAGATGTCAGGCAAGGTATCGCGGTGCGCGGTTAACCCGTAATTCAGCTGGTTCTGATAGCTCATTACGGTGATATTAAAGGCCAGACCGTGGTATGGGATCGACACGGGATGATTGGAGACCAGTTTGGCACCGGCGAAATACAGGGCCTGGCGCGGACCTGGCACATTGGAAATGACCAGATTGAAAGCGGGATTGACCACATCCTGAATGCTGAAGTTCTCATAGAGTCGTGCTGCCTGGGCCATCAGTGCTGGCGACGGCACATCCATCCAGTCGATCATCAGATGCGCCGGCACCGCCCCCTCGTCCCGTTTGATCCGACCCATGCCCGCGCTAATGTGCTGCAGGCGTTCGACCGGATCTGCGATATCGGTAAACAGGCTGGTGCGGGCCATGACGACCTGATTGCCATGGGTGCCCTTCTGTTCTTCACTGCGCACCGAGACGGGGATGCCGGAGATCAGGGGCCGGGCCGGGAGCTCCTGTTTTTCGTCGAGATAGCGGCGCAAGGCTTCCGCACAGATGGTCAGGACGACATCGTTGACCGAAACACCGTAGCAATTCTTGATCGTCTTTATCGCATGCAGTGACAAGCTGCCATATGCATAGCT
>JBFIIN010000007.1:0-21645 GCA_041601225.1 Oceanococcus sp. | reverse complement strand
CTTATCAATCATCAGTCCAGCGTAGAGAAATTCCGTAAACGATCGTCCTTCTGCTGCCATGCCGCGGACCGTGGGCAACATCACCTCATCAATCACGCGCTGCTGCATGTCAGAATCAACGATCGGCGCCGGTGAATAGGCCCCCATGCCTCCCGTGTTCATTCCCGCGTCACCATCCAGCGCCCGCTTGTGATCCTGCGATGACGCCAGCGGCAGGACATTCTCACCATCAACAATCGCGATGAAGCTGGCTTCCTCACCCGCCAGAAACTCCTCAATCACAACCCGATGGCCGGCAGTCCCGAAACTGTTTCCCTGCAGCATGTCGCGCACGGCTGTGGCCGCCTCGTCACGACTTTCAGTCACGATCACCCCTTTGCCTGCCGCAAGCCCGTCTGCCTTCACCACAAACGGCCCGTCGAAGGATTCCAGATATTCGAGCGCCGCCGACACCTCCACAAAGGCCCCATAGGCCGCGGTCGGTATGCTGTGGCGGACCAGAAACTCTTTGGTAAAAGCCTTTGACGCCTCCAATTCCGCCGCCGCCTGGCTCGGGCCGAAGCAGCGCAGGCCCGCAGCCTGCATTCGATCGACAAGACCAGCGGCCAACGGGCCTTCCGGACCCACAACCACCAAACCCACTTCGTGATCGGTTGCCGCAGCGATCAGCCCATCCAGGTCATCCGCCGACAGGGCCAGGTTCGCGACCTTGGGTTCGATCGCTGTACCCGCGTTTCCCGGCGCCACAAGCACCTGGGTCACGCGCTCTGATTGAGCCAGTTTCCAGGCCAGGGCGTGCTCGCGCCCCCCGCCCCCAACAACGAGTACCTTCACAATTCAGCTCCGAATTTGATAACGCGATGCTTCCCCGGACGGCGTGAACCGCCCCGAATCAGAATTCTAATACGGCGGCCTCAGCTCCAGGCGCGAATGCAAGCCGCAAGCTGTACCCTCAACATGCCACCGAAGCTTGCGCGCCAGGTTTGCCAAGAGTTCAGCCCCCGCAAAAAGAACGCCGGGCACGACGCCCGGCGCTCATCCATGCGGCCTAGGGCGCGCAGCTGATATATGGATCCGGGCTTGGCGGCCCAAGCCAGGTATCGCTGCCGATAGCCACATTGTCCCAATAGGCTTTGCGCGAATCCATGATCAAACTCTGGAATTCACAATGTTCAGAAGTCTTGGCGCGCAGATTGCCGCCCGGCGCGCTTCCCAGTCCCAAGCGAGCCATGGTTTGGGCGACAACATCACCCCCCACCGGCGACAGCACGCCCCAACCGACCTGCAGCCAGGGCGCCGCATCGTTGATTGGCATGCCCATGGCAAACAGGCCGACGATTGGATCATAGTCATCCAGTCCGGGCACCCATGCCGCCTCTTCCAGGGCACGGCGCAGCTGCCAGTTGGTGATCGCCACCGGATTGCCCAGGCTGTCCAGACCTTCAACCAAAAGGGGCGGATTGGATACGGGGTCGCTCTCATCGATCACATGTGGCCCGCCCACATGGCCAACCAAACGTCGGGCCTGCAACAGAATGCGAGACGCCGTTCCGGCACTGCGCGGTGTCGCAAAGCTGGTGCCGCCCACATAGTTGTCCTCACCGCTGGAGCAGAACTGGCAGTACGGCAGAGTCTGGGTGAAATCTGCGATGAAGTCCGGGAATGTGCCGGAGATGATCTGTCGCCCACCGTCACCGGACCCGGCATCCGGTTCGTTATCCAGAGTTTCCTCATAGCCCGCGACGCCGATGGCCCACCACGCGCCGCAAGTACCATCCTGCTGTGCCGTCGATGGTGAATTGTCGCAGGCGCCGAAGTGCAGCTTGCCCCGTCGGTAGACCCCGTTGAAGCCCTCTTCCAGAGCGAACGGAATCGGAGCACTGCCCTGCGGGCCGTAACTGGTGCTGACAATATCCACCGCCGGATGGGTAAAGCTGGCGAACTCGCCGGCTCCTGAGCCTTCCACGAACAGTACGATGGCTTCCGGGTTGGCCACCAGCACCGCCGCCGATGTACCCACACCGTGCACGTCATCGCCGTCATCATCCGGGAAGAACCGAACGCTGCCCGGGTCAACCGAACTTGCTAGCACATTGGTGCCCGCGAAATGCACGTACTCGCAATTTTGGGCCTTGTACAAGGCTCCGTTTGGCCCCGCATTGTCGACCGCATAGGTGCCGGTGAGACCTTCAATCACACAGTCTCCGGCTATCCCAAAATCATCGAGTACCGCTTGGGTAACGCTGGACGGCGGTGAACCCGGCGGATAGATGCGGCTGCCCGCGTAGTAGAACTCATGATAAGGATTGATACCTGAATCGATGACCGCGACAACGACCCTGGGCTCCACCTGCGCTTCACACGCATCGCCAATACCGTTGCCGTCTGAATCGGATTGGTCATTCGCGATCAAGGGGCAGTTGTCCGAGAGATCGGGCACGCCATCGCCGTCATCGTCCGGATCGCAGGCGTTGCCCGCCGCGTCGCCATCGGTATCCAGCTGCCCGGAATTCGCGATCAACGGGCAGTTGTCGATGCTGTCTGCAAACCCATCGCCATCGGTATCAGTCGCCGTCATGCCCCCGGCTACGGTCACGGTAAACACGCCGTTGAAAGGCGTGTCCACGCTGTTGTAACCGAAAGTGCGGAAGCTGAAATCGCCAGCGCTAATCGCCGCCAGACTCAGAGTCTCGCTGCCGGAGGTTCCGGTTTCGGCCGAGCTTGAGCCCGTCGGTGTCGTCACCTCCAGATCCAGATCCTCGGCGCCGATCACGGCATCCCAGCTGATGACCACCTGACCGTCGCTGTAACTGCATTGCGGCGGCAATCCATTGAAGGTCTCGACATGCTCCCCATCAGTCACCGCCTGCCCCAGTACCGTAGCGCCGATGGTCCCCTCCCACTCATGCGCAACATAGGCGCCGTTGGGGAGTGGGCAGGTTGCGATTGTGCCTTCACACGCATCACCGGCCGCACCGCCGTAGGTGTTCTCCTGCAGCGGGTTGTAATCCAGCGGACAATTGTCCGTGCCGTCCGCCACGCCATCGTCATCGTCATCGCCATCGGCATTGTTGCCGATGCCATCCCCGTCAGTGTCCTCCCATTCGGAAGGATCGTAAGGGAACGGATCGGTGGCATTGGCCACGCCGTCGCCATCGATGTCGCTGTCGCAAACATCTCCGGCCCCGTCACTATCGGAATCCAGCTGATCCGCGTTGGCGTCCAGCGGACAATTGTCGACTGCGTCATCCCAGCCATCGCTGTCCGCATCGCCGCCCACCGAACAAAAAGCGTTGGGCTGAAAGCTCATGGAGCCAACCCGAGACAGATCATCTGGCGCCGCATCGGGCATGAAGGTCAGCGTGCCGGTTGCCGCTGGATCCGTTTGCGAAATGCCAGCGAGGAAGCCATCCAGACTCCTGCGCGCCGGGTCGCCAGAATCGACGCCAACGGCAGCCGGATCCACGACAAACAGGATTTCTCCGGATTCTGGGTCGTAGCTTCCCGCTGTCGCCGACTTGCTGGTCACAAAGCGACCGTCTGAGGTGCCACCCTGATTGGTGCCCGGCACGTAGGTATAGAATGCCGTGCTCAGATCGGGCGCCACTTCCATGCGTACGCCACGGAAAGCGTTAGCGACGACCGGATCCTTGAAGGTCAGGAAGTAGGCGCTGCCTGGTTGCAGCTGAGACAGATCTGCAATCTGCAAACGGAACTCCAGCTTCTGCACCCCATCGACGGCGTAAGGATGCGCGACATAGGCGGCCAGCAGATCCTGATTGTCGTTGCCGCCAACCGCTGCAATGCCGGTACCAGAAGGATCGTAGTCACCGGCTGCATCGAACAGCAGGGGCAGACCCGGCGCGGCACACAACGAACCGCTGTCGGTATCGCAAGTGTCGCCGATGCCGTCCAGATCGACATCCTCCTGTCCCGGGTTGCTGTCATTCGGACAGTTGTCATAAACATCAATCACGCCGTCCCCGTCCGTATCGACCAGCGGCTGATTCAGCACGCGCGCATCGGCCAGCGCACTCAGGACATCCAGATAGCCCGCACCCACTTCGTGCGGCGCATAGCCGGGCATGGCCCTGGCATTGTCCTGCAACACGCTCAGGACCTGTCCAAAGTTCAGCTGCGGATTGGCTTCAAGCAGTATCGCGACTGCGGCGACGACATGCGGTGCAGCCATCGAAGTGCCCGACATCTTGATGTAGTTGATGGCGTCGGATTCGGGTAGCGGATTGCCGCCCGCAGCCGGCGACACCACCGCATTGGCTGCACGCGTTGCGATAATGTCTTCGCCGGGTGCCGTGATGTCGGGCACGATCGTGGCGCTGCCCGCAACGCCACGTGACGAGAAGTTCGAGAGCGTGCCGTCCTTACGCCCTGATGCTACGCCAATAGCGCAAGGATTCTGTGCATCCCCGCCCATCGTGTCGTCGCCCGGACCACTGTTACCGGCGGCAAAAACCGCAATGACACCGGCGTCGTAAAGGGCCTTGATCGCGATCGAAGACGCACTTTCGGCACTGAAGCGATGCGGCTGTACACCCGGCTCGACCGGATCGCTGTCCGGATCAACCGGGCCGTAAGAGTGGTTGCTGACCCGGATGTTGTACTCATCGCGAACGTCCAGGATGTGATCCATGGCTGCAAGCGTGTAGAGGTAGGAGCCATATTCCACGGCCAGAGAGAGGAAATCGACGCCGGGGGCGACGCCGACAAATCGGCCACCGGACATCGTGCCATCACCCATGATCGTGCCGGCGATATGCGTGCCATGGCCATTGCTGGTGACTTCGGTATTGGGCAACGGCACAAATGCCGACCCATCCTGCACGAACCCGAAGGGATCGCCGCTGACCCGCACATTCTCCTTGACCCGCTCGTCCGGGAAATCCCCGTGCAACGCGTCCAGTCCTGTGTCGATGACCGCCACCCCAACACCCTTGCCATTCAGCGGCAGGCTCGGGGTTGCCCAGGCGTCGCGCGCCGCGCTGACACCAATAAGCGGCACCGAGTCCTCGACCAGCGACTGTATGGCCTGCTCGCCACTCCAGATCGAAATCATGCGGAAATCGGCCAGTTCAACCTGTAAGGTCTGCACCAGGCTCGTGGTCACCAAGCCGGTGTTGATCACGATCTGCGGCAAATGCTCGAACTCGTGCAAGCCCTGTACATCAACCGCACCGGCAAGCATCGCCGATTGCAGCTGCACGGCAGCGTCATGCCTGGCAAGCGCATCGGGGAAGGACAGCACCAAGCGGGCGGGCAGGCCAAAGGGCAGCGCCGGGTCGACCAGCGCCGTCGACAAGCCGCCAGCAACTCCGGCGAACGCGGCCTCGCATTCCGCCGAGCCACCACCGGCGCCCGCGTTACGGACGACCACGATGCGGCCGCGGTACGCCGTCCCAATACTGGTATAGCCCACAACCTGCGCTTCATAGGCTCCGACCGGCAAGGACAGCGATGCCGCTTCCTGTGGCCCGGCTACCAGATTGGCGTCGGCGGATTGAGATCCCGCCTGGGCGTCCTTCCCAACCAGATAAAGGTCAAGATCTTCAGCCGCATTATCCCAGTTGATCTCAACGCTGACCTGGCTGACATCGCAAGCAGCCGGGATTGCGAACGGAATCAGATCGACGTCGGTCTCGACCACGCCGTCCTGACCAGGCTCAATATATCCATTCCAGTCAGCCGCAATGGATATCCCCATCGGCGGACAGGCGACCGTGGTCTGGCAGGCATCACCGACACCGTTTTGGTCGACATCGGCCTGGCCGTCGTTTGCGATCAGCGGGCAGTTGTCGACCATGTCGTCAACCGCGTCACCGTCATCGCTGAGATCGGCGTTATCGCCAACGCCATCGCCATCGGCATCAGCCGACTCACTCGGATCGTCCGGGAAGGCATCCTGATCATCCGTGACCCCGTCGCCGTCCCGATCATCATCGTCACAGGCGTCACCGATTCCGTCCGCATCCGCATCTGCCTGATTGGCATTGGCGGTACTCGGGCAATTGTCATCGCTGTCGACAACACCATCGCCGTCCGTGTCTGCCGCGTTACCACCCAAAGGCAGAACCGTGGCCACCAGGGGCGCACGCACGACATTCGCATAGGGCTCGGCAATGTTCCGTGGCTCGTCAGTCGGCACCACGAACTGCCATTGCTGACCGTCGATTTCGGTCGTGGTCTGACCGGAGAAAGCATTGTCGGAATCATGCGTGAAGAAGTAATGCACGCCGTGGCTGCCATGTGCACCCTGCCGTTCATGACAATCCACTTGACCGTTTCCGTCCAGGTCCGTATAGCCGCCGACAACGCGGGAATCGCTGGACGTTTCGCCCGGCCACGGGCGCGCTACCGGATCATCACCGGTGCCATCGTCCAGACAGGCATCGTCGCGGTAATAAGGAACCACCAGCGGGTTGCCTAATGAGGTGGCGCCCTTGAGCTCGAACAGGTAGACCAGCGATCCCAGATCGCCCTTGGCCGAAACCTGCTCCCAGTTGTAGAAGCCTGTCATCAAATTGAAGCTTGCGTCGGCGACGTCGAAGAATGCGGGCATGCCGCCCAGACTGTCGACGTTACCCAGGTCGTCATTGATCCCATCGATCGGCACGCCTTGCGGCCGCAACTGGGTGAAGTAGCGCCCTGCAGGCACACCACTGGCCCGCTCCGCGCTATCGGGGAGCATGGCGCTGCGATTGTAGTCCCAGGATGTATACAGGCCGTCCGACGGAATCGGGTGCACGCGGACGCGATAGCGGTAGCTGATGGCGCCCTGATAAAAGGCTTCGGTCTTGGTGACGTTGGTCCCAGAATCCGCGCCCCAAACCTCCCGTAAAGCACGCACCGGGCCATCGCGCCAGCCCAGCAGAGTGGAATTGGCTTCCCAGTTCACCTGCTCGTCTTCAAAGCCGACCAGCGAGGCATTGGAATCTGGAGACTGCTGAAAGGCGCGCCCTTTCCAGCGATCGATCAGGTCGGGACGCGCGCTCCAATCGTAGCTGGCATCCACGACGTCACCCGGGCGCCGGACGCGAAGATCACGCACCATCCAGCGTCCGCTGGCCTCCCAACGATAATTCGCAGTTGTCACGACCAGGCCATCGCGCGGGAAACGGTCTGTCGAACTGCGCGCATTCCCGTCTGCAACGGACCCTTGCGGGCCGTCCGGCTGCGCGCAGGCCTCCGCGGTGCGATGCACCGTACCGCTGCGATTGGGTCCATAGCCCGTATTGCTAGAACCCAGTTTCTCCGGATCGTCCTTGCAGTAGCTGTAGCGATCGACCCACTCGTCTGCATCCGCCGCCCGCTGCGCCTGGATATAGCCGTTGGCCGCATTGAAGCTGGAGCCGCCGACTTTGCGAACCAGATACACGAAACGCAAATTGGCCGCATCCAGCGGATCGACCAGCGCCACCTGCTGAACAGATTCCCAACCCGCCGGATACTCCATCCCCAGGTAACGCTCGCCCGCGTCACCGGCCATGAACACGACCTCATCGTCGTTGTCCAGACCCGGGACCGGATCGGCGGTTGCTGCAGGATAGCTGGCGTTCGGGCCGCTGCCCTGGGGATCCCAGGCCTCGGTGTCCCAGACGTAGCTCAACTCCTTGTCGGTCCCTGAGTAGATGCCAAAATCTGAGTCCGGATTGGCCAGGAAGTACGGCATCCGCTCGTCAATCTGAACCGGGATTTCAATCCAGGAGCCGCCTTGGCGGCGATACGCCGCAATCGAGTCCACCGCGACGCCGGCTTGTGGCGCTACGCCAGCTGCCGGATAAATCAAGGTGCCGTTGTGCGCGTTGCGTTCCCCGATGACTGCGCCGTCCGGCCAGGGCAGCGCGGTGCCTTCAGCCGCCGGCACCGACCAGCCCGGAATCTGGGCCCCGGTTATAACCACCGGCTCCACGTCGCGCTGGGCTGAACTGGTCTGCGCGCTCACAGGGCCAAGTCCCGCCTGCAGGCCAACGAGTTCCGCAAGCGTGCCGGCGTCGTCCGGCAGTCCGCGGATGTCGCTGACAAAATTCGTCAATGCCGTTTGCAAGGCATCACCGGCACCGCCGAAGTCGCCAGCCAGCGCGCTGGAGATTGCCGCGTTCAGATTGGCGAACAACTGCGCAATGGCGCCGATGATGCCCGAGCCGTATTCGGCATCATTGTCGGCGTCATCATCCAGGACTCGCAGCACAGATTTTGACGGCGGAACCAGTTTGGCGCCGCCGGTCGGGCTTTCGATATGCAAATTGATCGTCTGCGTCGGCTCAACCGTCGAATCATCGATAATTCGAACTTCGAAAAATTTCGAACCCATCTCCCCGTTCGCCCAGGACAGCATGCCCAAAGTCTGGACAAATCCACCGGGGCCAACCTGCGTGTTCCCGTTCCGGTACTGCACCGTGACAGCCCCATTCGATCCACCACTGCGCACAACTTCGATTTGCGCCGTACCCGCCGATTCGACGATGTCCTGCGAAGCAAGCGCAAAGGACAGCAAGCCACTGGGGCCATCGTCGTCGATGACGTGCAGGCTGGCCTGCGTGGGGGCCCCCAGTTGCGCCCCGCCGGTCGGGTTCTCGATATGCATATTTATTGACTCGGTCGGTTCGGCCTCTGAGTCATCAATGATTTGCACGCTGAAGGACTTGGCGCCGGATTCTCCGTCCTGCCATGTGAGTGCGCCAATAAACTGAACGAATCCGCCTGCGCCGACTTCGTTCTTGCCGTTCCGGTACTGCACAGTCACCGCACCATCGCTGCCGCCACTGCGCAGCACGTCGATGCGGATTGATCCATCCGACTCCACAACATCGTAGTCGGTATCGGAAAACTGGATAATGCCGGCCTGCGACCACGCAGCGGCTGAGAAAAGACTGAGTGCCACAACGCCCAAGGCGCGGCCTAAGGCCAACAAGGATGCTGAATTCACGAATGGTTCTCCTGGCGATTCGTCAATCTGCAGGTCTTGTTGCGGAACCCAGGAGACCACCCACAAACGGCCACGCAGCCACTTTCGGCAATGCGTGCATCAGTCAATTACGGACTGTCCTTGTCACCACAGCTCGGGTGACGCACCGTTGAGCGACGGAATTGTGGCCGCACGGACATGGACGACCTAACTACCCAGGTTCTCTTCGTGGCACTTCAGTGCCATCTTGTCACAACATGACGCGCAGCTATAACCGGGCAGTATACCCGAATGGCAGAGCTAGTTGGAAGAGGGGGGAAATCACCCCGCCGCCATCTCATGCCGGAATCCCGGATGCCCCCTAAACGACATTTCCCGCACAATGCTTGATCAGGACACGCAAGGCAGATTCGCCATCAACAAATCGCTGGTCATCACATCCGAGTTCTCGACACCATATGTATTCTGCATTGGGGTATTTTCCATCCGGGTGCCGCCGCGAGAGAGAAAGCGAACTCGGCCCCCGATCCCGGTTGAACGCGACCGACACTTCGCTGCTGTCGCGCGCAATATGGAAATAGCGCAGCCGCTCGTGGCCAGCCAGTTCCTGACGCAACTGCGCGGCTGCCTCGAGTACGCTGGCCCACTCGGCGTCCACATGGGCAGCCGTCCCCTTGGCTTGCTGCTCCACTGCTTGCCGATGTGCACGGATCGACTCAATTTCTTTGGATAACAGTGAGCCTTTCCCGGAACTGCCTTTACTGCTGGTCATACTCATTAACCCACTACGATTCCCGAGAAACTTGCAAAACTATTCCTGGCCACGCAACTGTGCGACGACGGCCGGATTCTCCAGAGTTGACACATCCTGAGTGATCTCCCCATTCGCAGCAATGGCACGCAACAGTCGCCGCATGATCTTGCCCGAACGCGTTTTGGGCAGATTCTCGGCGAAGCGAATATCATCCGGTTTGGCGATAGCGCCAATTTCTTTGGCCACCCAAGCCCGGAGTTCCTCAGCGAGTGACTCGGCGTCGGCGCCGACCGGCCGCTCACCCTTGCAGGTCACAAAAGCAAACAACGCTTCGCCCTTGGTTTCGTGGGGCCGCCCGACCACTGCGGCCTCGGCCACCCGCGGGTGGGCCACAAGCGCCGACTCGACTTCCATCGTGCCCAGGCGATGCCCGGAAATATTGATGACGTCGTCGATGCGACCCATGATCCAGAAGTAGCCATCCGCGTCGCGCCGCGCCGAATCACCCGCCACGTAGTAGCGATTCTGGAATTTGGCCCAATAGGTTTCGACATAGCGCGCGTTATCACCCCAGATTGTGCGCAGCATGGACGGCCAGGGTTTGCGCACCACCAGATAGCCCCCGCGATCCGGCTCGCTCACCGAATTCCCTGCGTCATCGACTATATCCGCGGCAATACCCGGCAAAGGCCGGGTACAGGAGCCGGGCTTGGTCGCGGTCACCCCCGGCACGGGCGAAATCATGATGGCGCCTGTTTCAGTTTGCCACCAGGTGTCCACGATGGGGCAGCGCTCCTGGCCAATAACGCGGTGATACCAGATCCAGGCTTCCGGGTTGATGGGCTCGCCGACGGTGCCCAGCAGGCGAATCCTGGACAGGTCGTACCTGGCCGGCCACGCGTCACCGAGTTTCATCAGCGCGCGGAGTGCGGTTGGCGCGGTATAGAACACGGTCACGCCGTGGTCCTGGCAGATCTTCCAGAACCGCCCGGCGTCCGGCACGGTGGGCGCGCCTTCATACATGACGATGGTGGTGCCGACGGCGAGCGGTCCATAGGCCACATAGCTGTGCCCGGTAATCCACCCCACATCCGCGGTACACCAGAACACGTCACCCGCGCGCAGGTCGAAAACCCAGCGGTTGGTCAGGATGCCATTGAGCAGATATCCCGCGCTGGCGTGCTGTATGCCCTTGGGCTTGCCGGTGGAACCCGAGGTGTAGAGCAGGAACAGGGGATGCTCCGCCGTCACCCACTCCGGCTCACAGGTGCTGGCCTGGCCCTGCACGGCGTCGTGCCACCAGATGTCCCGTGCGGCCTGCATCGTCACCGGCTGGTCACTGCGACGCAGTACGATGACGTGCTCAATGGTCGCGCAGCCTCCGGCCAGGGCCTCGTCGGCAGCCTGTTTCAGTTCGACGATGCCTCCGCCACGCGTGCCGCCGTCGGCCGTGATCAGCAGGCGTGCGCCGGCGTCTTCAATGCGGTCTTTCAAGGACGCTGCCGAGAAACCACCAAACACCACGGAATGCACCGCGCCGATCCGCGCGCAGGCCTGCATGGCAATCACCGCCTCCGGCACCATGGGCATGTATATGACTACCCGGTCGCCGGACTTGATCCCTTGCGCTTTCAGCGCGTTGGCGAAGCGGCAAACCTCGGCCAGAAGTTCGCGATAGCTCAGGACCCGCACATCGCCGGCTTCACCCTCAAAGCGAATTGCCGGCTGCTCGCCGCGCTCCGCGATATGTCGATCCAGGCAGTTATGGGAAACATTCAGCCGTCCATCGACAAACCAGCGGTAATTGGGCGCCTCGGAGGCATCCAGGATCTGACCGAAATCGCAGTGCCAGTCCAGTTCCTGACGCGCGAGTTCGCCCCAGAATCCCTCGTGATCCTGCTCTGCGCGCGCGTACAACGCCTCGAGCTGCGCGGCCGACCATTGCGCGCTCCGGACGAATTCCGGGGCCGGGGCGAATTGCCGGTCTTCCCGTAAGATGGACTCAATATCACGCGCGGTCATGCCGGCTCCCCTGGAATTCGATTGAGCGAATTGCTAAGGATATCGTTACCGTCCCCCAAAACCACCCCCGATCCGGATTTTCATGAAAATATCGACTGTCGACGCCGAAATTCTCCACGCCGGCAACTTTCTAAAACTCCATCGACGCGGCCATTGGGAGTTTGTGCAACGCCTGCACTCCAATGGCGCGGTGTTTATCGTCGCGGTAACCGCCAATCAGGAATTGCTCCTGGTCGAACAGATGCGCGTGCCGGTGGGCCAGCGCACTTTGGAACTGCCGGCCGGCATCGCTGGCGATCAGGCCGACGACCCTCACGAGACCGCCGTGGATTGCGCCCTGCGCGAACTGGAGGAGGAAACCGGCTACCGCGCAACCGACGGTCGCTTGCTGTTTGACGGTCCAACCGCAGCGGGACTTGCGGCCGAGTGGGGTTACTTCGTCCTGGCCGAGAACATTCGGCAGGTCGGCGCTGGCGGTGGTGTGGGCGATGAAGACATCACGGTGCACCGTATCCCCCTGGCGTCCTGCCAGGACCTTCCGCGCATTGCCCACGCGCTCGGCCTGGCTCTGGACCACCGGATCTATGTGGCGCTGTGGTGGCTGCAGCATCAGCACTGAACCCAGGCCAGGCGGACCGATGCTACTGCATTAAATTCGGGGCGGGTATAGTTCCGCCTTTCCCGCGAAATCCAAATTCAAGCAAGGAGCCCCCGTGCCGAAAAAATGTGCCCTGATTACAGGAATTACCGGCCAGGACGGCTCCTATCTCGCCGAGCTCTTGCTCGAAAAAGGCTACGTCGTACACGGGATCAAGCGCCGCTCTTCGTTGCTGAACACCGAACGCGTTGACCATTTGTATCAGGACCCCCATGCGCAGAACCGCAACTTCGTCCTGCACTATGGCGACCTGACCGATTCAACCAATCTCATCCGGATCATTCAACAGGTTCAACCCGACGAAATCTACAATCTGGGCGCTCAAAGTCATGTCGCCGTCTCATTTGAGAGCCCGGAGTACACGGCCAACAGTGATGCCATCGGCACCCTGCGTCTGCTGGAAGCCATTCGAATTCTCGGCCTGGAAAACAAAACCCGGTTTTACCAAGCCTCGACCTCCGAGCTGTACGGCAAGGTCATGGAAACGCCGCAAACGGAAACCACCCCGTTCTATCCTCGGTCCCCCTATGGCGCAGCCAAGCTCTACGCCTACTGGATCACGGTGAACTACCGTGAGGCCTACAATCTGTTCGCCTGTAACGGCATCCTGTTTAACCACGAGTCCCCGGTACGTGGCGAAACCTTCGTGACCCGCAAGATTACCCGGGCGATCAATCGCATCGCGGCGGGCCTGCAGGACCAGATCTATCTGGGCAATCTCAACGCGTTGCGCGACTGGGGCCATGCCCGCGACTATGTCCGCATGATGTGGATGATGCTGCAGCAGGATCAGGCCGAGGACTTCGTGGTCGCCACCGGAGAGCAGCATTCAATCCGTGAGTTTGTCGAATTGGCCGCTGCCGAGGCGGGCATCAGTTTGCACTGGGAAGGTGAAGGCGTGAACGAAATCGGCATCGTCGACCGTGCCGATGCCGAACTCGCCCCGGCGGTACAGGCCGGCCAGACCCTGGTCAGCGTGGACCCGCGCTATTTCCGCCCGGCAGAAGTCGAGAGCTTGCTGGGCGATCCGGCCAAGGCAAAGCGCGTCCTGGGCTGGCAACCCGAGATCAGCTTTGCCGACCTGGTGCGGGAAATGATGGCTGCGGACCGGGAACTGGCGAGCAAGGAAGCCCTGGTGCAGAAAGCCGGCTACAAAATCCCGAACCACTTCGAGTAAACCCCGCCGGCCCTCATGTCCAGCGCGCTGATCCTGCTCGACCTGCAAAATGATTTCATGCCCGGGGGCGCTTGGCCCGTCGAAGATGGCGCTGCGCTGATCAAGGTCGTCAACGACCTGATTGGCAAGTTTTCCGTCATCGTTGCAACCCAGCTTTGGCACCCAGCCGGACATCTCAGCTTTGCCGCCAGTCATCGGGGCAGGGGAGCTCGTGAGGCCCCGGAGGGAGCGGGCACGACGCAACCCCTGCTACCGACGCACTGCGTTGCCGGCACCGCGGGCGCCGAACTTCATCCCGGCCTCGACTGCAGCGTCATACGACACATCGTGCGGCGCGGACTCAATCCACAAGTTCCCGCTGACAGCGGATTTTCTGATGCCGACCGACGCATGGCGAGCGGGCTCGCCGGAATTCTCCGGCGCGCCCGGATCGACAGCCTCTATCTGTGCGGCCTGCCCCTGGAAACCACGGTTTTGCGGACCGTGACCGACGCTCAATTGCTGGGCTTTCGCACTTTCGTGGTGGCCGATGCCTGCCGCGGGCGCGCTCAGCCCGGTCCGGATCATGACCGACAGTTCGATCAGATGCGTAATCTCGGAGCCAGCATTTGCCAAAGCGCAGATCTGGTCCCGCACCCTTAGCCCGTGTGCATCCGCAGGTTCCCCGTCGCCAGCGCGCTACACTAGCCCAGAATTGGCCGGCTCCCAGCCGCCGCCCCGACGCCAAGGAGACCCATGAGCGCCGTAGCCCAAGACATCGTAGAGAAATCCGAATCCCTGCGCAGCGAGGTCCAGCAGCCGTTTCCGGCCTCGACCAAAATATTTGTCAGCGGCTCACGGCCGGATATCCGGGTTCCGATGCGTGAGATTCGTCTGCAATCCACCCGCAGCGATGCCGGCCTGGAGCGCAATCCGCCAATAACGGTTTACGACACCTCGGGACCCTATCAGGATCCGGATGCGAAAATTGACCTGCTCGCCGGTCTCAAGCCGCTGCGCAGCGACTGGATTGCGCAACGTGGCGATACCGAAATACTGGATGGACCGTCTTCGGCATTCGGACGCGGGCGTGAGTCCGACCCGGAACTCGCCGCCTATCGATTTGCCCAGGTACGCGCGCCGCGTCAGGCCCGTGCCGGATGCAACGTGACCCAGCTGCATTATGCCCGTCAGGGCATCGTGACTCCCGAGATGGAGTTCGTGGCAATTCGCGAAGAATGCCGACTCGCCGAACTTCGTGAAGTTTACGCTCAGGCGGGTTATGCCAAGCGCCATCCGGGCAAGGCCTTTGGCGCGCGTTTGCCGGAAACGGTGACTCCCGAATTCGTCCGCGCCGAAATCGCCGCCGGCCGCGCCATCATCCCCAACAATATCAATCACCCCGAGTCCGAGCCGATGATTATCGGGCGTAACTTCCGGGTCAAGATCAACGCCAATATTGGCAATTCCGCGGTGAGTTCATCGATTGCCGAAGAGGTCGAGAAAATGGTGTGGTCCACCCGCTGGGGAGCAGACACCATCATGGATTTATCCACCGGCAAGAACATCCACGAACCACGGGAATGGATCCTGCGCAATTCGCCGGTGCCGATCGGCACCGTTCCGATATATCAGGCCCTGGAAAAAGTGGATGGCAAAGCCGAGGAACTGTCCTGGGAGATCTTCCGCGACACCCTGATCGAACAGGCCGAGCAGGGCGTGGACTATTTCACGATCCACGCCGGGGTCCGGCTGCCCTTTGTGCCGCTTACCGCTCAGCGCATGACCGGCATCGTCAGCCGCGGCGGCTCCATCATGGCCAAATGGTGCCTGGCGCATCATCAGGAAAGCTTCCTCTATACCCATTTCGCCGATATCTGCGAAATCATGAAGACTTATGACGTGGCCTTTTCACTCGGTGACGGCCTGCGACCCGGAAGTCTGGCCGATGCCAACGACGAAGCCCAGTTCGCTGAATTGAAAACCCTGGGTGAATTGACCAAAGTCGCCTGGGAACAGGATTGTCAGGTGATGATCGAAGGGCCCGGCCATGTGCCCATGCAGCTCATCAAGGAAAACATGGACAAGGAACTGGCCGAATGCTACGAAGCGCCGTTTTACACCCTGGGACCGCTGACCACCGACATCGCGCCTGGCTATGATCACATCACCAGCGCCATTGGCGCGGCCCAGATCGGCTGGTACGGCACGGCGATGCTCTGCTATGTGACACCCAAGGAACATCTCGGACTGCCGGACAAGGACGACGTGCGGGACGGCATCGTGACCTACAAGATCGCCGCGCATGCCGCCGATCTGGCCAAAGGCCACCCGGGCGCCCAGATCCGCGACAACGCTCTGTCCAAGGCCCGCTTTGAGTTCCGCTGGGAGGATCAATTCAATCTGGCGCTTGACCCGGAGCGCGCGCGGGATTTTCACGACCAGACCCTGCCCAAAGAAGGGCACAAGACTGCGCATTTTTGTTCAATGTGCGGCCCGCATTTCTGTTCGATGAAGATCACCCAGGATGTCAGAGAGTACGCGGCGAGCCTGGGCGTGGAAGCCGACGCGGCCGTCGATGTGGGCCTGGCCGAAAAAGCCAGCGAGTTTCGCGACAGTGGCAGCGAGCTTTATCGCAAGCTCTAGCCGATACGCCCCGCAAAACCACCGGGCGGATCGTCGTTCAGTGGGCAGGCCGGCGGGCTGCGCGCGGCCCTGCCTGATGCAGGCTCACCGTGATTCCCCAATCCGTTTTCGCCAGGGCCTCAGTCAATAGACGGATAAAACCGTGCAGCAGATCGGAGCCCAGCCGCAGCTGTGCGGCAGGGCCGCCGTCCTGACCCAGCGCGAGCACGCAGCCCCCTTGGGCCGCACGGCGCATCCTCACCTGCTGTACCAGCAGCGGCTTGTCAGCGGTTTCCGGAGCGGGCTCGGCCGCCACATAAGTCTTGTCAAAGCTTTGCCTGGCAACCGCGGCCTGATGGCGAAACTCTGCGACCGCGGCCCGGGTCGCCGGCTCGACATGTTGTGTCACCGCCGGCTCGTGCTCCGCCTGCTTGATCAGCGCCGGCAGCAGCGCCGCCACCATGCGCCGCGTAAGCCAGAAACGATATTCCACATTTCTGTCCGTACTGACCTGCAGCATGAGGCGATCCTCTCCCCGATCGTAACCCAGGCTGAGCTGATGCAATTTCATCTGACCTAAACAACTCCTGGCGGACGCGCATGCTAACGCAAGCGGTCCGCGCATTGCGCAATGTGAATATGCCGGCCCGATTGCGACCGATGTCCGGTCTCCCGGACCGAGTCCGTTCTTTAGGGGGCAGGGGCATTCCGCCCCCCCAATGACAACGGAGACACCCACATGAAAACCATCTATGCACTCGTCGCCGGTATCGCCTGTACGCTGTCAGGCGTGGCCTTTGCCGGCCCGGTCAACGTCAATACCGCGACGGCCCAGCAGCTGGACTCCGAGCTTCACGGCGTCGGCCCGACCATCGCGCAGCGTATTGTCGAATTCCGGGAAAGCAATGGCCGCTTCGCGAGTCCCAGCGACTTGCTGCAGGTCAAAGGAGTCGGTCAGAAAACCCTGGCCAGGAACGACAGCAACATCCTGCTCGACTGAGCTCAACAGTCTGACCAGAGGCGGGCCTTGGGCCCGCCTTTTTTGTGTCCCGGATATCACCCAAAGCCCACCTTTGGGCATACTGCAGACCACGCTGAATCTGGACTGCCGACTCAAGCCATGTCGCTGAGCTTGATCTGGCATGGGAAACGATGACCATGGATTGCCGAGTTTTTCGCTGCGCCCGTCAGGAAGAGATGTACCTGTACCTGCGTGCCGATCTGGAGCCGGACGAGCTGCCACCGACGCTGAGCAAGCAATTGGGCGTGCTGAGCGAAGTGCTGAGCCTGGAGCTCACTGAGGAACGCAAATTGGCCCGGGCGGACGCCGCGCTGGTTATCGCTCAACTCCGCAGCCAGGGCTACTACCTGCAGCTGCCACCGGGCGGCCTGCTGAACGCCCATCTGTACGCGGGAGATTAGCGGGATGGCCGGGTAAGCGCCTGGACACCCCCCGATCATGACCGGGATAGCACAGGGTCCCCTTGTACCGGACAGATTCCGACGACGCGGCGCGCGTGCCGCCACGGCGCGCGACACGGGAGCCCAGTTTTTTAGATTCGCCCTGGCACTGACGCTCGGCTGGTTGTGCTCGACCGAGACATTCGCGCGTCCGGGCGGGCGGCAGCCCAGCAATGCCCCGATATTGTCTTACGATACGGCGCCCCGCGTGCCCGCCGGCCCACGGGCGCGCCGCCCTGCCTATCGTCCCCGGCTCGCGGAGCCGCCCGCCCGGGCAACGCCCTGTGCCAAATCGGACCACAAAGAAGTTCCGGTGCTGGACGTTACCCGTGAGGTGCTGGCGGAGTGGTCGTGCGGTGCCGCCCTCTGGCTGGACGGCGTGCTCGGTGACGAAGGCGACGTACTGGCCGCGCGCCGCAGCTACGGCCGGGTCGAACTGTCCTCATATTTTTCGGAGTTCGAAGGATCAAAAGTCCGTCTCAAGATCAATGCGCGACTGGAGTTGCCGGCTTTCAAGAAGCGCCTGTCTGCATTTATTGGCCGGGACGATGACGACGAATTTGTACAGGGACGAACGGAAGGTTTCGCCCTGCGCTCGGATTTTCCGCGCTTCGATGACCGCGACGAATGGCTGGCTGGATTCGGCTACTCCTTTCCACGCTCGTCGCGCCTGCAGTCGGATTTCCGTATCGGCGCCAAACGGCTCACCAATACCAAGTTGTTCGTCCAGAATCGGTTTGGCCTCAACGCCTTCGCGAATGCACGGAATCTGCTGCATTTCCGCCTGAATCTGTTCTGGACCAACGAGGAGGAATTCGGCGCCACGCTCGGAATGGGTCTGAGTCACATCATTTCGCCGGCCCTGCTGTTTCGCTGGGACTCTGTCGGCACCTTCACCGAGCATACCGAGGGCGTCAACTGGCGCAGTGCTCTTTTTCTGTATCAAAACCTCTTTCGCTTCCGCGCGGCCGCCTATGAGATCTTTGTCCGGGGCGAATCACTGCGGGACGAGCCATTGCGCGAGTATGGACTGCGCACCATTTTTCGCCATCCGCTGGCCCGCCAGCGGCTGTTCGCCGAAATCATCGTCGGCTACAGCTGGCCGCGAATCGATCCATCTTTGCCACGTGAAGGCGCATTTGGCCTGGGCTTCGGGCTGACCCTTCCTTTCGGGCGCTAGAAAGACACGCCACGCCAAGCCGGCGCACTCCCTCAGAGTCTTGACAACCCCCAGCCGCGGCTTGGGGAGCGGATTGTCGTTTTCTTCACTCGTCGACTCCTACTGTTTCCGCCAGTCCACCACGGCTTAGAGGATTCCAATGCTTGGGCGCAAGCCAACCCTATGCAGCCTGATCAAAGCGGCCGCCGAATGCCCAACCACGCGCGAGACCCGCACGATGGACGGCGGCTGACCCAACAATCCAGGACTCATCCGATGACCGAAAATATCGTTCAACTCTCCAATGCGGGGCTCACGCCCACTGCGTCCATGGAAAGCACCTGCGCACGCCGCACTGTGGGGTTCGGCGGCACGGACTTTAGCGCCTGCCACCGCCCCCCCCACGAGGGCGAACGGACCATTGACCGCAACGCCAGGCGGCCAATCTTTCTCGCCGTTTACCGGCTGAATGGTTTGTTCATGCACATGATGACTGTTGGATCTGCACTCCTTTCCCCAATCGATCAATCGCGACGAGCGGCCGCAGTGCCGCGCAACGGGTCCAGAACATGACACACGCCATTCCAAGCATTCAGGAGGAGCCGACTTCAGCACCAGGGCACGACGCGGACCGCCTCAGGTTCAACGGCGACCACTCGTCCGAGCTCAAGGCGCAGCAACCAGACAAACGCCCGCCTTGGAAAGTACTGATCGCGGATGACGACGAAGAGGTTCACGCCGTAACCAAGCTGGCGCTGAGCGATTTCCAGTTTGCAGGTCGCGAATTGCAGTTCATCAGTGCCTACTCCGGCGCTGATGCCTGCGCCTTGCTGCGTGAACACCCCGACATCGCCGTGCTGCTACTGGACGTGGTCATGGAGGACAACGACAGCGGCTTGCAGGTCGTGGAATACACCCGCCAGGTGCTGGGCAACAACTTTGTGCGCATCGTCCTGCGTACCGGCCATCCGGGAGTCGCACCTGAACGCCAGGTCATACGCGCCTATGACATCAACGACTATCGTGCCAAGACGGAGCTGACCCAGGATCGCATGTTCAGCGTCATGCACGCCTCGCTGGGCGCGTATCGACATCTCACCTCCTTGGCCCGCGGTCGCTTCCAGCTGCGCGCCCTGGCGCGGGAAGTTGCCCAGGTTTCCAGACTCAGCCGCAGTGACCTGAGGGAGCCGGCAAGCCAGATCGCCACCGAAGCGGCCCTGCTGTGCAAACAGTTGCACGAGGCCGGGTATGCCGGGGCTGAGGACGCCCTGGCACGGATCACCCGCCATGCCGCACGGATTCGCCAGGTGGCGGACGGGGTCACCAAGCTCGGCCGGGTCGGAACGCCTGGCGAGATGTGGCGCGCCACCGACTTTGCCGTCGCGGCGCTGGTCGCCCGCGAGCGACTCGCCCAATTGTCGCGCACCCGCGCGGAGCGAATCCGGGTTAGTGACTTGCCAACACTGCCCGCCTACCCGCAGATGATTGAAGAGATGTTCTATCAAATTCTGGGTTTGGGCCTGCGCAATCCCGCCGCCACGGGCGACGGCTTGACGGTCAGCGCAGAACTTACCGGGCGCAACTGGGAATTTACAATCACCGGCGTTGCTCCGGATGCCAACCTGGATCCGGAAACCGATCCATTTGACATGTTTGCGCAGGTCCGCATGCCCACCAGCCTGGGCGGACCTGATGCGGGTGTCGGGATGGCGATGGCCAAAAAGATTGTTCAGTGGCATGGCGGACGCATCTGGCTGGTCCCCAACTCACAGGACGTACGCTTCACCATTCCGGCAGCACCTCTGGAACCCGTTGACCGCGCATGAACCCCGGCGCCGCGAAGGCCAAATCCGCGCTGGCACTGGTCGGCGATGCCGTCGTGGCCACCGACGACCACCAACGTATTCGCTACGTCAATGGCGTGGCCGCGCAATTGTTGGGCTGTGAGCCCGCAGCTCTGTTGGGGCGGCCACTTGAGGACGTGCTGCCCGGTGCAATCGCCGACGCCGATGGCGATAATGGGTCGCAGACGCGCCGCCAGATTTCGCTGAATTTCGAGGGGGTCGCTCGCGACCTGGCGCTGGAGACCGTGAGCATGGCCGACGAGGAAGGTCACAGCGCCGGAACAGTATTCATCCTGCATGACGAATCCGTCCGCCAACGCGTGTCGGACCGGCTGGTGCGCAAATCCTCGCAAGATGATCTCACCGGCCTGCTCAATCGACGCGAGTTCGAACAACGCCTGGAAGTCCTGATCGACGATGCCGCCAGCAGTCTGCGTACCCATGCCCTGCTCTATCTGGATGTCGACCAGTTCAAGCTCATTAACGACACCTGCGGCCACCTGGCGGGTGACCAGCTGCTGCGCCTGGTCGGACAGTACCTGACCGACAAGGTCCAGCAAGGCGACATCATCGGCCGCCTGGGTAGCGACGAGTTTGGCATATTGCTCTGCAGCGTTACCGTCGACGAAGCCACGGATGTCGCCCAGAGGTTGCGGCGCGGAATCGAACAAATCCGGCTGAACTGGCGCTCGGCCAGTTTTGCTGCGAGCGTTAGCATCGGACTGACCATGCTTGATGGCGACACCGGCACGCCCACCCGCGCTCTCAGCCAGGTCGATATCGCCTGCTTTGCCGCCAAGGACGCCGGTCGCAATCATGTCCATGTCTACCTGGAAGACGACATCGAACTGGCCGCCCGCAAGGGAGAAATGCATTGGCCCGCGCGAATCAAATGGGCCCTGGAGGAAAAGCGCCTGTGTCTCGCGGCGCAACTCATCATGCCCCTGCAGGATTCCAACGCACCCGTCCTGGCTGAAATGCTGATGCGTATTCGCAGCCCGGATGGCAGCCTGATCGCCCCAGGAACCTTCATCCCGGCGGCCGAG